>JBBRUE010000074.1:0-13639 GCA_038248085.1 Myxococcales bacterium
GAGTTGGCAGGACATTTGCCAACTTCACCTCGTTGAAGGCCGCCTCCGCGCGGTCAGGAAGACACAGTCATGAAACTCACTGAGCTCCTCGCAGGTGTTGGAACCGAGCCGGTCGCCTCCACGAAGGCCAAGGCAGATGTCACCGGCGTGACCGCCGATTCGCGCCAGGTGAAGCCGGGCGATCTCTTCGTCGCGGTGCCGGGAACGAAGGCCGATGGCGTGCAGTACGCCCACGAGGCCGTACAACGTGGCGCGGTCGCGGTGCTGGCCGAGAAGACGATCGGCGGCCTCACCGTGCCGCTGTTCATCACCCCCCAGGTCCGCAAGGCGCTGGCCCTGGTCGCCGGCAACTTCTACGGCAACCCTGCGCGCGAGCTGGTGCTGCTGGGCGTCACCGGCACCAACGGCAAGACGACCACCGCCTGGCTGGTGGAGAGCATCTGCCTCGCCGGCATGAACAACACCGGCCTCTTCGGGACCATCGGGGTGCGCTTCAACGGCGAGCTCCGCCCGGCGACGCACACCACCCCCGACGCGCTGTCGCTGCACAAGACGCTGCGCGAGATGGTCGACGGCGGCGTGGACATGGCGGTGATGGAAGTGTCGAGCCACGCACTCGCGCAGGACCGCGTGCACGGCCTCACCTTCCGCGCGGCCGGGTTCACCAACCTCTCGCGCGATCACCTCGACTACCACAAGGACATGGAGGCCTACTTCCAGGCCAAGCGCCGCCTCTTCACCGAGAACCTCTCGCCGGGCGGCCTCGCGGTCGTCAACGCGGAGGACACGTACACCACGCGCATCTACAACGAGATGCGGCAGCTCAAGCGCCAGTCGTGGAAGTTCTCGCGCGCGGGCAACGGGGAGATCTCGGCGGCCAACGTCGAGTTCACCACCAGCGGCATCAAGGGCACGCTGAAGACCCCGGCGGGTGACATTCCGCTCAAGTCGGCGCTGATCGGCGCGCACAACCTCGAGAACATCCTCTGCGCAGCGGGCATCGCGCTCGCGGCGGGGGCCTCGCGGCGCGACGTGCAGGAAGGCATCGAGCGCGTCGTGCGCGTGCCCGGTCGCATGGAGCGCGCGGAGAACGGCGGCATCACCGTGCTGGTCGACTACGCGCACACCGACGATGCGCTCACCCGCGCCATGGAGTCGGCGCGCGCCGTCACCAAGGGCAAGCTCATCGTGGTGTTCGGGTGCGGCGGCGATCGCGACACCGGCAAGCGGCCGATGATGGGTGAGGTGGCCGCGGCGGCCGACCTGCCGATCGTCACCTCGGACAACCCACGCGGGGAAGATCCCGACGAGATCATTCAGGACATCGTGCCGGGGCTCGAGAAGACCGGGCTCCACCGCATGGGCGCGGCCAAGGCGCGCACCGGTGAGAAGGGCTACCTCGTGGAGGCCGATCGCAAGGCGGCCATCGCGCTGGCCATCTCGTTGGCGAAGCCGACCGACACCGTGCTCATCGCCGGCAAGGGCCACGAGACGTACCAGGAGCAGAACGGCGAGAAGAAACACTTCGACGACCTCGAGGAGGCACGCAAGGCGCTCGGCGTGTGACGACATGACGGTCCGGTTCCATGACTCCGAAGTGCGGCAGGCGACGGGTGCGGTGACGACGCGCCCGGGTACGCATCTGTCGTTCAACGGGGTCTGCACCGACAGCCGGCAGCTCACGCCGGGGTGTCTGTTCGTGGCGCTCAAGGGTGAGCGCTTCGACGCGCACGTCTTCCTCGAGCAGGTCGTACGCGACGGCGCGGCCGGTCTCGTCGTCTCCCTCTCTCCCGAAGGGGGAGAGGGTCGGGGAGAGGGGAAGAACCCTTTGGGCGCGGACGTCATGGTCTACGCGGTCCCAGACACGCTCCGGGCGCTGGGTCAGTTGGCTCGTTTTCACCGCGATCGTTTTCGCATTCCCATCGCCGCGGTCACCGGCTCGAACGGCAAGACGACCACCAAAGAACTCGTCGCCTCGATCCTCTCGATGCGCGGCCCGTCCCTCAAGACGCACGGCAACCTCAACAACGAGATCGGCGTCCCGCTCACGCTCTTCAACCTCGCGCCGACGCACGTGGCGGCGATCATCGAGATGGGCATGAACCACGCAGGCGAGATCTCCCGCCTCTGCGAGATCGCCCGGCCCGATGCGGGGCTCATCACCATCGTCCAGCCCGCGCACCTCGAAGGCCTCGGCAGCATCGAAGGGGTCGCCTCGGCGAAGGGCGAGCTCTTCCGGGGGCTGGCGCCGACTTCGACCGCAGTGGTGAACCTCGACGACGCCCGCATCGCGGCTCAATCGAAGGGCATTGCCGCGAAGACGCTCACCTTCGGCCGCGCCGCGGAAGCCCAGGTGCGCCTGGTCAAGGTCGAACCGCAGGGCCGGGACGGGCTCTCGCTGCGCATCGCGTACGCAGGCCAGGAATATTCGACGGCGCTCCGCCTGGTCGGCGATCACAACGCGATGAACGCCACCGCGGCCTTTGCCCTCGCGCTCGCCGTCGGCTACTCGCCCGAAGAGTGCGTGCGTGGCCTCGAAGCCGCGCAAGCGCACGCGCGCCGCCTGCAGATCATCGACGCCCCCCAGGGCGTGACGGTCATCGACGACTGCTACAACGCCAACCCCGCCTCGATGAGCGCCGCGCTGCGCACGGTGCAGGAGCTCGCCGGGTCCGAGGGCCGCGCGGTCGCGGTGCTGGGCGACATGCTCGAGCTCGGCGCCGACGAGCCCCACGAGCACACCCAGCTCGGCGTGATCGCGTCGGATCGCGTCTCGCTGCTCGCCCTCTTCGGCCCGCGCACGAAGCACGCCTACGCGCAGGCCGTGAAGACGCTCGGCGTGAAGGTGAAGCACTTCGAAGACGTCACCGCCCTGGTGGCATGGCTTGAGCAAGAGCTGCAGCCCAACGACTACGTGCTGGTCAAAGGGAGCCGCGGCATGCGGCTGGAGCGAGTCGTCGAAGCGCTCACCGGCACGTCACAGGGCGGAGGCCACTGACCCATGCTGTACCTTCTCTACGAGTGGATCAAAGACGGCGAACTGGCGAAGTACCTCAACTTCTTGAGGTACCCGACGTTCCGCATCGTCGCCGCTGGCACCTCCTCGCTGTTGATCGGCATGGTGGTGGGGCCGCGGTTGATCGACCGGCTCCGCGTGATGCAGCACGGGCAGTCGAACGTGCGCGAAGACACCCCCGAGTCGCACCAGAAGAAGAAGGGCACCCCCACGCTGGGCGGGTCGCTGATCCTGCTCGGCATCTTCATGGGCACGCTGCTCTTCGCCGACCTCAAGGTCCGCGTGGTGTGGGTCGCGCTGCTGATGACCGCGGGCTACGGCTTCACCGGCTTCCTCGATGACTGGATGAAGCTCAGCAAGCGCAACTCCAAGGGGCTCGCGGGCCGCTACAAGATCGTGCTGCAGACCCTCTTCTTCCTCGTCGCCGTGTTGGGGATCATGACCGACTGGCACGACGGGCCGAAGCTGCTCATCCAGACGCACCTCACGCTGCCCTTCGTGCCCACCCGCTACGCGAACCCCGACCTCGGGTGGTTCTACGTCTTCTTCGCGTGGATCGTGGTCGTCGGTACGTCGAACGCGGTGAACATCACCGACGGCCTCGATGGCCTGGCGATCATTCCCACGATGATCTCGGCCGCGGTGTTCGCCGTGCTCTGTTACGCGGCCGGCACCTCGGTCTCGATCGCCGACATCGAGATGGTGAACGGCGTGCGCCAGCTGGTCGGCGTACCGGTGCACGAATACCTCGGCATCACCAAGGTCGAAGGCGGCGCGGAGCTGGCGGTGTTCTGCGCGTCGATCCTCGGCGCGGGCATCAGCTTCCTCTGGTTCAACGCCCACCCGGCGAGCGTGTTCATGGGCGACGTCGGCTCGCTCGCGCTCGGCGGCGCGCTGGGCACCGTGGCGATGCTCAGCAAGAACGAGGTGCTCTCGGCGATCATCCACGGCGTCTTCCTCGCCGAGATCCTCTCGGTGATGATCCAGGTCGCCAGCTTCAAGATGACCGGCAAGCGGGTCTTCAAGATGGCGCCGCTCCATCACCACTTCGAAAAGGCGGGCATGGGCGAGACGAAGATCGTCATCCGCTTCTGGATCGTCTCTGCCCTGCTCGGCGCCATCGCGCTCGCGTCACTCAAGTTGAGGTAACCGATGTTCTCGGGCCAGAAGTTCGTCGTCATCGGGCTGGGGAAGAGCGGCATCGGCGCCGCGAAGCTGCTCCTGCAGCGGGGCGCACACGTGTTGGCGCTCGACGAGAACGTCAACGCGACGAAGCCCATCGACGACCCGCGCTTCGAGCTGAAGATCGGCCCATTCCCCGCCGAATACTGGAAGGGCGCGACCGCGGTGGTGGTCAGCCCGGGTGTGCCCCTGGGCAAGCCGGAGATCGAGGCCGCGCGCGCCGCCGGTGTTCCGGTCTACGGGGAAATCGAGCTCGCGTATCGCACCATGCCCGCGGGCGCCGGGCCGCTGCTGGGCATCACCGGGACCAACGGCAAGAGCACCACCACCGCGCTGCTGGGCGAGCTGGTGAAGCACCACGAGCCCCGCACCTTCGTCGGCGGCAACCTCGGCACGGCCTTCACCCTCGCTTACGAGCACGCCGACGAGAAGCCGTACGCGATGCACGTCATCGAGCTCTCATCCTTCCAGCTCGAGGGCGTGATCGACGCGCGCTTCAAGGTCGCGGCGATCCTCAACCTCACGCCCGATCACCTCGACCGCTACGCGACGATGCAGGACTACGGCTTCGCCAAGGCGCGGATCTTCGCCGGCCAGCAGCCGGGTGACTTCGCGGTGGTGAACGCCGACGACCCGGAAGTCCTGATGCTCTCGCGGCACGCGAAGGGGCCGGTCTACGCCTTCACGCTCGACGGCAGCCGGACGAACCCGGGCTTCGCAGGCATGGCCATCGGCGGTCGCGAGAAGTTCGCGCTCAACTTCGGCAGGCCCGCCGTCTTCAACGTCACCAACCGCGCGCTCCGCGGTGCCCACAACCTGCAGAACGCGATGGCCGCGGCGCTGATGGCGCGGCTCGCGGGCATCTCCGACCTGGCGATCCAGCAGGGGCTCGACTCGTTCCCCGGTCTCGCCCACCGCCTCGAGTTCGTCCGCGAGCGTAACGGCGTGGAGTGGATCAACGACTCCAAGGCCACCAACGTCGACTCGTCGCTGGTGGCGATGAAGGCGTTGAAGGGCGACGTGTGGCTGATCGCCGGCGGAAAAGGGAAGGGCGCCCCCTACGCGCCGCTGGTCGAGGTCTCGCGCGGCAAGCTCAAGGGCGTGCTGACCATCGGCCAGGACGCGCCGGCGATCGCAGAAGCCTTTCGGTCGAGCTGTCCAGTTCATGACTGCGGGACGCTCGAGCAGGCCGTGGCGCAAGCGGCTGAAATCTCGACTCGCGGCGACACCGTGTTGCTGTCCCCCGCGTGCGCTTCGTACGACCAGTTCAAACACTTCGAGCACCGCGGCGATGTCTTCAAAGCCCTCGCCAGGGCCTTGTCATGACCTCGGGAGCCCTGCCGTGACCGAGCGTCGTCCCTCCTACGATCCGCTGCTGCTCGCGGCCGTCCTCGGCCTCGTCGGCTTCGGCCTGGTGATGGTCTACAGCGCGAGCGCGATCACCGCGCAGGACAAGCTCGGCGACTCGTTCTACTTCCTCAAGCGCCAGTCGATCGCTGCGGGCCTCGGGCTGCTGGGCATGGCCGTGGCGATGAAGGTCGGCTACCGGCGCATGGCGCGGCTCGCGTACCCGCTGCTGGTGGTGGCGATCCTCCTGCTCGTCGCGGTGCTCATTCCCGGCCTCGGCACCACGGTCGGCGGCGCGAAGCGATGGCTGCGCATGCCCGGCGTCTCGCTGCAGCCCGCCGAGGTCGCGAAGGTCGCGTGGGTGATCTACCTCGCGTACTCGCTGGCCAAGAAGCGCGAGAAGGTGAGGTCGTTCTCCATCGGCTTCGTGCCCCACCTCGGCCTCGCGGCCGTGCTGGTGGTGTTGTGCATGCTCGAGCCCGACTTCGGCTCGTCGGTCTCGCTGCTCTTCATGATGTTCGTGATGCTCTTCGCCGCGGGCGCGCGGCTCTCGTACATCGTGGGCATGGTGCTGGCGGCGCTGCCGATGGCGTACATCGCCATCGCCTCGTCGCCGTACCGCATGAAGCGCATCACCGCGTTCCTCGACCCGTGGGCCAACCGCCAGGGCTCGGGCTACCAGGTCGCGGAGTCGCTGATGTCGATCGGCTCCGGCGGCCTCACCGGGCTCGGGCTGGGCGACGGCCGGCAGAAGCTCTTCTTCCTCCCCGAGGCGCACACCGACTTCATCTTCTCGATCATCGGCGAGGAGCTCGGGCTGATCGGCGTGGGCTGCCTCATCGCGCTCTACGGGATCGTCATCTGGCGTGGGCTGCGCGCGGCGCTCAACGCGAGCGAGGCGTTCGGCACGTACCTCGGCCTGGGCATCGTCTCGCTCATCGCGTTCCAGGCGGTGGTCAACATGGCCGTCGCGATGGGGGCGGTGCCCACCAAGGGCCTCACGCTCCCGTTCATCTCGTACGGAGGCAGCTCGCTCATCATGTTGATGGGCTCGGCCGGCCTGTTGCTGTCGATCAGCGCGACCGCCGAGAGCGGCGCCCGGCGCAAGGGCCGCGTCACCAAGACCAACACCGCGGCGATTCCCTCCGGGGGCATGGAGCCCGCGTGAGAGTCCTGATCGCCGGCGGAGGTACGGGGGGCCACCTCTTTCCGGGCATTGCGCTCGCCGAAGAGGTCGTCGACCGTCACCCGAAGAACGACGTCGTCTTCGTGGGCACCGACCGCGGCCTCGAGGCGCGCGTGGTCCCGCAGAACGGCTTCGTCTTCGAGGCGATCAAGAGCCGGGGCCTCAAGGGCATGGGCGTGGTGAAGCTGCTGCTCGGCCTGCTGCTGTTGCCCTTGAGCTTCTTCAACGCCATCGGCCTGCTGCGCAAGTACCGGCCCGACGTGGTGGTCGGCGTGGGTGGCTATTCGTCGGGCCCGGTGGTGTTGATGGGCTGGCTGCTTCGCATTCCCACGGCGATCCTCGAGCAGAACGCGCTCCCCGGGCTGACCAACAAGGTGCTCGGCAAGTTCGTCGATGCGGTGTTCGTCAGCTTCGAAGCGGCGATCCCCTTCTTTCCGTACAAGCGCGCGCACGTGCTGGGGAACCCGATCCGCCGCGGGCTGCTGGAGAACTTCCTGCGCCCCAAGAGCGCGCACGAGATCTTCACGCTGCTCATTTTCGGAGGGTCGCTCGGCGCGCGCGGGTTGAACACCCGGGTGATCGAAGCGCTCCCGTTCCTCGCGGATCTCAAGGGCCAGCTGAACATCGTCCACCAGACGGGGAAGAACGATCTCGAGACGGTGACGAAGGGCTACGCCGCGCAGGGCTTCCCTTCTGAGGTGCGCGAGTTCATCGACGACATGGCTGGCGCCTACCTCGGCGCGGATCTCGTGCTCTGCCGGGCGGGCGCCACCACCCTGGCCGAGCTCACCATCTGCAAGAAGGCGTCGATCCTCGTGCCGTTCCCTCACGCGACCGACGATCACCAGGCCGTCAACGCGAAGGCGCTCGTCGATGCCGGGGCCGCGGTGATGTTCCGCGAGGCCGAGCTCACCGGCGAGAAGCTCGCGGCGACCATCCGCGAGTTGAAGAACGACCCCGCGCGCCTGGTGAAGATGGAGAAGGCCGCCGGTGCGCTCGGCCGCCCCGAAGCCGCGAGGGAGATCGCCGATGTCCTCCAGCAACTGAGCCTCGAGAAGTGGGGCCTGTTGACCGGCCAGAAGCGCGTGGGCGAGCCGCTGCGTCCGAAGTTGCCCGTGGAGAAGTCGCCATGACCATCGTCAGTCGCTTCAAGTCGCGTCACGCCGCTCGCGTGCACTTCGTCGGCATCGGCGGCATCGGCATGTCGGGCATCGCCGAGGTGCTGCTCAACCTCGGGTACATCGTCAGCGGCTCCGACCTCAAGGAGTCCGACGTCACCCACCGGCTCGTGTCCCTGGGCGCGAAGATCCACGCGGGACATCGGGAGGAGAACGTCGCGGAAGTCGACGTGGTGGTCATCAGCTCCGCGGTGAAGAAGGACAACCCCGAGGTCGTCGCCGCCAGGCGCAGGAAGATCCCGGTCATCCCTCGCGCCGAGATGCTCGCCGAGCTGATGCGGCTCAAGTACGCGGTGGCGATCGCCGGCTCGCACGGCAAGACGACCACCACCTCGATGGTCGCCACGGTGCTCAACGCGGCCGGGCTCGACCCCACCGCGGTCGTCGGCGGCAAGGTGAACGTGCTCGGCAGCAACGCCCAGCTCGGCACGAGCGACCTGATGGTCGTCGAGGCCGACGAGAGCGACGGGAGCTTCCTCCACCTCCACCCGTCGATCGCCGTGGTCACCAACATCGACCCCGAGCACATGGACCACTACCTGACGCTCGACGCCCTCAAGGCGGCCTTCGTCGAGTTCTGCAACCGGGTCCCGTTCTACGGCCTCAACGTGCTGTGCCTCGATCACCCCAACGTCCAGGCGCTGCTGCCGCTGATCGAGAAGCGCTACGTCACCTACGGCAGCTCGCACGCGGCCGACTACCGCATCGAGGGCATCCGGCTCGAGGGGTTCAAGACGAAGTTCCGCGCGTTCCGCCGCGACACCGACCTCGGCGAATTCACCGTGCAGATGGTCGGCGCGCACAACGCGATGAACGCGCTCTCGGTGATCGCCGTGGCCGAGGAACTCGACATTCCGCTCGACATCGTGCGCGCGGGCCTCGAGGGCTTCGGCGGCGTGCAGCGGCGCTTCACCGTGAAGGGCGAGGCGAAGGGCATCACCGTGGTCGACGACTACGGGCATCACCCCGCGGAGGTCCGCGCCACGCTCGCCGGTGCACGCAAGGCGTTCGGCCGGCGCATCGTCGTCGCCTTCCAGCCGCACCGGTACACGCGCACGCACGATCTCTTCGAAGACTTCTGCAGCGCGTTCAACGACGCCGACCTGCTGTTCCTCACCAACATCTACGCGGCCGGTGAAGAGCCGATTCCCGGGGTGACCTCGGAGAAGCTCGCCGACGCGGTGCGCTCGCATGGGCACCCCGACGTGACCCTGGTCGAGAAGCGGGCCGACCTCGTCGCGGCGATGGCGTCGCGACTGCAGCCCGGCGACATCGTCATCACGCTCGGGGCAGGGGACATCACCAACACCGGCGCCGAGCTCCTCGCCTCCCTCGGGACTCAGCCATGAACCACTCCTTGCGCCAGCGGGAGCGGGAATGAGTCGACTCCCCGACCACCTGCGTCCTGCCGAGGTGAAGCGGAATGAACCGCTCGCCCCGTGGACCAGCGTGCGCGTCGGCGGAGCCGCAGACGTCCTGGTGAAGCCCGCCTCGGCCGATTCACTGCACAAGGTCCTCGCGTTCGCACACCGCGAAGGCGTCCCGCTCACCATCCTCGGGGGCGGAGCGAACACGCTCGTCGGCGATCTCGGCGTGCCGGGCCTCACCCTCAAGCTCGCCAGCGACTACTTCCCCGAGGAGATCGAAGGCCCGCGCATCACCCTCAACGCCGGCTCGGCCATCGCCCGCATCGTCACGCTGATGAAGCAGCACCAGCTCGTGGGCGCCGAATTCCTCGCCGGCATCCCCGGAACGCTCGGCGGGGCGACCGCGATGAACGCCGGCACCAGGAACGGCGAGTGCATGACCGTCATCGAGGCCGTCGAGCTCGCCACGCCCGACGGGCTGGGCTGGGTCACCGGCCTCACCTTCCGCTACCGGCACACCGACCTCCCGGCCGGCGCCGTCGTCACCCGGGTCCGCTTCGCGCTCCGCTCAGGCGACCTCACCGAATCGGCCCAGAAGATGGAGACCGATCTCGCCTACCGCAAGCGCACCCAGCCCCTCTCGCAGCCCAACTTCGGAAGCGTTTTCACCAATCCTTCCGGGCACTTCGCGGGCTCGCTGATCGAACAGGTCGGGCTCAAGGGCCACACCGTCGGCCACGCCCAGATCTCCATGCTGCACGCGAACTGGATCGTCAACCTGGGAGGCGCGACCGCCGCCGACGTCACCGGCCTGATGGACGAGGCCCAGCGCCGGGTCCTCGAGGCGACCGGCGTCACCCTCACCCCGGAAGTGAAGCGCATCGGCAGGTTCACCTCATGAACGCCATCAAGTGCAACAGCGACGTCGCTGTGGCCAAAAAATTGCGGGGTTGGCCAAGCGGGCTGACGATGGGGTCGTCGTGATCTTCCGTTCCAAGCGCAACCGCCGACGTCTCGACGTGGCGAAGAAGACGGGCGAGCTCAAAGCCGCTGCGAAGACGCACGGCCCGACGGCGCTCAAGCTCCTCGCACTCGTGGTCGGCTTCGTCGCGATCTTCCTCGGCGCGAGCGAGGGCTGGAAGTGGGCGACCACCACGCGCGTCTTCGCGCTGACCGACGTGAAGGTCTCCGGCCAGACCGAGGCCACCGACGTCGAGCTGGTGCGCCTCGGGGGCGAGCTGCTCGGCCAGAACCTGGTGGCGATGGACGTCAAGGCCATGGAGCGCTCCATCGCCACGCACCCGTGGGTGAAGTCGGTGCGCGTCACGCGCCACCTCCCGACGCGCTTGACCATCGAGATCGAAGAGCACCACGCGGTGGCGATGCTGTCGCTCGGCGAGCTGTACCTCGTCAACGAAGACTCGGTGCCCTTCAAGCGCATCAAGCCCGGCGAGTCGGTCGATCTCCCCCTGGTGAACGGCATCGATCGCGAGACCTTCGCCGAGAAGCGCGAAGAGGGGCTGGCGTCGCTGCGCGAGGCCGTGGCGCTGGTCGAGGCCTACGCCGCCGAGCCCTTCGCCGCGCAGCAGCCACTTTCAGAAGTGAACCTTCACCCCGAAGGCGTCACGGCCGTGACCACCGACGGGCAGGAAATCGAGTTTGGGGAAGGGGACGTGCCGGTGAAGTTGAGCCGGCTCGCCCGCGTGCGGAAGGAACTGCACGCTCGCGCTTTGGTCGCCGAGGTCATTCGCCTCGACAACCGGGCACGGCCTTCCTGGGTCGCTGTGCAGATCACCGCGAAGAAGCCCTGAAAAGGGTTTTCGAGTGCGGCTTTAGGCAACATCTCGCTCGTCTCGAAAGAGCGGCGGAAAGGCTGAAACATGGCAAGCAAGAAGGGTGGGGAGATTCTGGTCGGTCTCGACATCGGCACCACGAAGATCTGCGCGATCGTCGGAGAGCTGACTGACGATGGCATCGACATCATCGGCATCGGCTCGCACCCGTCGAAGGGGCTGCGGAAGGGAGTCGTGGTCAACATCGAGACCACGGTCCTCTCCATCCAGCGCGCCATCGACGAGGCCGAGGCGATGGCCGGCACCGAGATCACCCACGTGTACACCGGCATCGCCGGCGGCCACGTGAAGAGCTTCGGCGGCCGTGGCGTGGTGGCGCTCAAGGACCGCGAGGTTCGGGAGGCCGACATCGCGCGCGTCATCGAGCAGGCCAAGACGGTCAACATCCCCGTCGACCGCGAGGTCATCCACGTGCTCCCCCAGGAGTTCATCGTCGATGACCAGGGCGGCATCCGCGAGCCGCTCGGCATGACCGGCGCGCGCCTCGAGGCCAAGGTGCACATCGTCACCGGCGCCGTCGCCTCGGCGCAGAACATCATCAAGTGCGCCAACCGCGCGGGCTTGAACGTCTCGGACATCGTGCTCCAGCCGCTCGCCTCGAGCGAAGCGGTGCTCACCGAAGAAGAGAAGGAGCTCGGGGTCTGCCTCGTCGACATCGGCGGTGGCACCACCGACATCGCCATCTTCCAGAACGGCGCCATCGTGCACACCGCGGTCATCGCGCTCGGTGGGCACAACCTCACCAACGACATCGCGGTGGGCCTGCGCACCCCGATCGATCACGCCGAGCGCCTGAAGATGAAGTTCGGCTGCTCGCTGACCTCGATGGTCGACAAGGCCGACATGATCGAGGTCCCCTCGGTCGGCGGCCGCGATGCCCGCGTGATGGGCCGGCAGATCCTCTCGGAGATCCTCGAGCCCCGCGTCGAAGAGATCTTCCAGCTCGTGCACCACGAGGTCGAGCGCAACGGCTTCTCGGAGCTGCTCACCTCGGGCGTGGTCATCACCGGCGGCTCCACGCTGCTGCCCGGCATGACCGAGCTCGCCGAGGAGATCATGGGCGTGCCCGTGCGCCGCGGCGTCCCCCGCGGCATCGGCGGCCTGGTCGACGTGGTGAAGAGCCCCGTCTACGCCACCGGCGTCGGCCTCGTGGTCTACGGCGCCCGCCACCAGGACCGGAGCATGTTCCGCATCCGCGAAGAGAACGTCTTCAAGAAGGTCAAGCGGCGCATGGGGGAGTGGCTCCAGGAAGTGTTCTGAGCCGCACCGCACGGACTGCAACAGCCACATAGCTGAAAACTTGCGCCGCCTCCGGGCGGCCCCAAGCTCCCCAAACCTTCCCCAAGGATCCTCACCATGGACCAATTCGAACAGAGCAAGCAGGCGGCGAAGATTCGCGTGGTCGGCGTCGGTGGTGCCGGCTGCAATGCAGTGAACACGATGATCGCGTCGGGGCTCGAGCGGGTGGACTTCATCGCGCTCAACACCGACATCCAGGCGCTCGCGGCCAACAAGGCCCCGGTGCGGCTGCAGATCGGCAAGGAGCTGACGCGCGGCCTCGGCGCCGGCGCCAACCCCGAGATGGGTCGCCAGGCGGCCACCGAGTCGCGTGAAGAGATCGCGGCGCTCCTCCAGGGCGCCGACATGGTCTTCGTCACCGCCGGCATGGGCGGCGGCACCGGCACCGGCGCGGCCCCCGTGGTGGCCGACATCGCCCGCGAGCTCGGCGCGCTCACCGTCGGCGTGGTGACCAAGCCGTTCACCTTCGAGGGCAACCGCCGCCGCAAGGCCGCGGAGCAGGGGCTCCAGGAACTCAAGGCCGCCGTCGACACGCTGATCACCATTCCCAACCAGCGCCTGCTGACGATGTCGACCGAGCCGCTGCCGCTCCTCGAGTCGTTCCGCAAGGCCGACGAGGTGCTGCTGCACGCCGTGCAGGGCATCTCCGACCTCATCCAGTACCACGGGTACATCAACGTCGACTTCGCCGACGTGAAGACCATCATGGGCGAGCAGGGGCTCGCGTTGATGGGCACCGGCCGCGCGTCGGGTGAGAAGCGGGCGCTGCGCGCCATGGAGCAGGCGGTCAGCTCGCCGCTGCTCGAGGACGTGTCGATCGACGGCGCGCGCGGGCTGCTCATCAACATCACCGCCGGCCGCGACATCACCCTCCAGGAGATCAACGAGGCCATCTGCATCGCGCAGGACGCGGCCGACCCAGAGGCGAACATCATCTTCGGCTCGCTGGTCGACGAGAACGCGCGCGACGAGGTGAAGATCACCGTCATCGCCACCGGCTTCGTCTCGCGCGAGACCGCCCCCCGCCGCGTCTCGGTGCACGAGCTGCCCCGCGTGGTGCCGCAGCAGACGTCGCTGCTGCGCAGCTCGCAGCAGAACCAGCACCAGGTGCCCACCCTGAGCGCCGCGGCCACGCCGGCCAGCCTCACCCAGACCGCGACCCCGCAGCGCGAAGAGGTCGCCTCGCTGGTGCCCGGCAAGTCGTCGCTCAA
>JBBRUE010000075.1:0-13627 GCA_038248085.1 Myxococcales bacterium
ATTGGAACGGCAAACGCAACCAACGATGCAGCAAGCGCGAAAAAGCTCCAACTGTCATTGCTTTTGGACAACCAAAAATCTCTATCCGGAAGTAGATTCGGCATGGTCCACGAGCTCGGCCACTACCAGAACGCCGCGCACGATTGGTACGAGCTGTCGATCATGGGCTACTCGGATACGTCCTTCACGTATCTGACCGCCGCGGATCACGCATTCCTCCGCGCCGTCTGGTCGTCGGGGCGCACCGCGCTGCCTGACCTGTACCTGAACCGCATCGTCGCGCGCAGCCCCATCGTTCCTGATCAGCAGTCGATGGTTCAGTCCGCGCCGCCGACGTGCTCCGGCTCGTGCGCCAACCTCCAGACGGGGGACACCATCCGGGTGCAGCTCTCCTATGGCAACGCCGGCTCGACCGCCGTGCCGGGCTCGTTTCAGCTCGAGATGCGCCTGGGCAGCCACGTCATCGGCGCGTGGACACAGGCGAGCTACCCGACGCACGCGCAGGACACCTACTGGTTCGTCGCCACCGTGCCCCCGGGCGTGCCCCCCGGCAGCTACGCGCTGACCGTGGAGATCGACCCCACGGGGTCCGTCAACCAGTCCAACGGCCCCACCTCGGGCGAGCTGGTCTCCTTTTCCGGCTTCGGGGTGCAGGCGCCCGCAGGGTGGACCTGCAGCGCGGCCCGCTACAACGCGCTCGATGGCTGTGACTGTGCGTGCGGCGTGCCCGACCCTGACTGCAGCGCCAGCTCGATCGCGGCGCGGGGCTGCAGCGACGCCAACACCTGCACGGACGATCGCTGCGATGGCGCAGGCCATTGTGTCTTTCCGGCGAACCTCGCCAGCTGCGAGGACGGCCTCTTCTGCACGGCCAATGACCGCTGCGGCGCCGGGGTGTGTTCGCCAGGGACCGCGCGCGACTGCTCCACGCAGTCGAACGCCTGCAACCTGGGCGTGTGCGACGAGGCGCAGCGCGCGTGCCGCAGGTCGCCCCGGAACGACGGCGGCACCTGCGACGACGGCCTCTTCTGCACCGTCACCGACAGCTGCGCGGCGGGGGCCTGCAGCGGGCTCGCGCGCGACTGCTCGGCGCTGAACTCGGCCTGCGCGACGGGGACCTGTGACGAGACCCTCGATCGCTGCGTAGGTGCCCCCATCAACCAGGGACAGACCTGCGACGACGGGCTGCGCTGCACCACTGGCGATTCCTGCCGCACGGGGACCTGCGCCGGCGCGGCCGTCGACTGCACCTCGCTCGACACCGCCTGTACGCGCGGCGCGTGCGACCCGAACACCGGCGCGTGCATCAGCGTGCCGCTCGTCACCGGGACCGCCTGCGATGACGAGCAGTACTGCACCGTCGGCGAGACCTGTACCGCGGGTGTCTGTGGGGGTGGGCAGGCACGCAGCTGCGCTTCGCTCGACTCGGCGTGCGCCGTGGGCGCGTGCGACGAGACGGCCAACGTCTGCCGCTCGAGCCCCAGAAACGAAGGAGGCGCCTGCACCGACGGTCGCTTCTGCACTCAGGGCGACACCTGCCGCGCGGGCGTGTGCACGGGGACGGCCCTCGACTGCTCTCCCCTCGACAGCGTCTGCACCGTCGGCGCCTGCGACGAGGTCGGCCAACGCTGCCGCGCGGCGCCTGCGAACGAGGGGCAGTCTTGCGACGACGGCGCGTACTGCACCACCGACGATCGCTGCACGTCGGGCACCTGCGTCGGCGGTCCGCGGGACTGCACGCGCCTCACGACCTCGTGTTCGCTCGGCCGCTGCGACGAGGTGGGTCGGGCGTGCGGGAGCGTCGCGCGGAACGAAGGGCTGCCCTGCGAGGACGGCCAGCGCTGCACCTCCGGAGACTTCTGCGAGCGCGGCGCGTGTCGCGGGGGTGCCCCGCGGGACTGCAGCGCGCTCAGCTCGAGCTGCGCGGTGGGCACCTGCGACCCCACCACGGGGGCCTGCGTTCCAATTCCGGTTCCCGAAGGGGACGCGTGTGACGACCAGTCACGTTGCACCCAGCAAGACGCGTGTCACCAGGGTGTCTGCTCTGGCCGCCGCCTCGACTGCTCGCAGCTCGCCGACGCCTGCCACACCGGCGCCTGCGACGAGGGCACCGGCCAGTGCGCCGTGTTCGGCAAGGTCGGGCCGTGCGACCCACCGGCCGGCTGCGGGTGCTCGACGACGTCGCCGTCGGGCTGGCTGCTGCTCATCGGGCTCGTCGTACGCGCCTGGAGAGGGCGGCGTGGGCGCTACTTCTGAAAGCAGTAGAGGGCCGCGAGGTTCCCGCAGTACTGCGTGCCGGCGTTGCTCCAGTCCCCCCCGTAGACATTGCCGACGTTGCCCTTCTCGGTGTTCGCGTCGGTCCAGTTCAGGCACGAGCTGTCGTACACCCCGGGCGTGACCGCGTTGCCGGTGGCCTCGGTGCCGGTCCAGACCAGCAGGCCGCCGGGGATCGTCTGGCCCAGCTCGGTGCGATCGATCGAGGCCAACGGCGCGGCCCGGAGCGCGGCCTTGCTGGTGAAGACTTTCGTGCGGCGACCCAGCGCGTCGGTGCCCGGGAGGTACCAGGGCCCCGCGCCCTGGATTCGGTCGAAGGCGTTGGTCGTCGTGGTCGACGCGGTCGAGACCCACGCCTGAAAACTGCCCGGCAGCGAGCCCGAGGCCGCCGCGGCGGCGCAGAGTCCGTCGGCGCCGGTCAGCCCGCCGAGGTTGCCGGAGTAGGTCGCGCGGGTGACGAACACCAGCTTCGCATCGGCGGGCATCGGCTCGACGCCACAGGCCTGCTGCACGCAGATCGGGGAACTTCCGCCGCAGGTGCCGCACGCACCACCACCCTTGCCACAGCGACCATCAGCCGTGCCTGGATCGCAGATGTCGGTGCCGACACAGCACCCCGTGCAGTTGGTCGGTCCACACCGAAAAGTCTCGACCATGGGGGAGCACGCCGAAGTCATCGAGAGGGCCAACAGGAGGGCTCGGTTCATGCGGCGCGCGTAGCACAGCCAGCGCTCGAGAACCCTCCGAGGAGGTCGAGCGCCCTCAGGACTACGGGGCTGGCTTCGGCTTCGGCACCGGCTTCGCGTCGGGGTGGCAGATCATGTCGATGACCACCGTGCTCGCGAGCAGCAGCACCGCGTCTTCCCCCTCGGCCACCTCGATGCCGTAGGTGTCGGTGAACGAGAACCACTTCTTCGACACCTCGGCCACCACGCGGCTGCCGCGCCGGAAGGTGTACTCGTGGTCGAGCAGGCTGCCGGTGGCCTCGAGGTCGTCGGGGCCCGGCACGTCGACGGTGAAGCCGACGCGAAAGACGTTGATGAAGTCCTTCTTCACCACTGCCGCGACCTCGCCGTCGCGGAGGATCTCGTACGAGGGCGTCAGCGCGATCAACCGCTCGCGGATGAAGGCCACCTCGTGCTTCGCCGCGTCGAGGAACGCGAGCTTCTGGCGCAGCAGCGTGAAGGCCTTGCCGTCGACGTAGAAGACCTCGCGGCCGTCGTCGTCCTTGATGGCGAAGTCGTCTCCCAGACAAAACAACTTCTGTTTCACGAGGTATTTCATGCGCTCGAACCGTACGTCGGGACCCGCCGGGTGTCGCGCGGTCGTCAGCGCCGGGTGGCGACCAGCAGCGTGCCCTTCTCCCGCGGCTCGAGGTCGAGGCGGGTGGGCACCTCGAAGCCGGCGGCGTTCAGCCAGCCGGAGATCTCCTCGAAGCTGTAGGTGCGCGTGGCGGTCTCGACCAGCAGCGTGAGCCGGAACGCGGCGTCGTACAGGTCGAGCGGCGCGCCGGTGAGGTACTCGTGAATCAGCAGCAGGCCGCCGGGGCGCAGCACCTTCGCGATGTGCTCGATGACGCGCCGGTTGTCGTCGGCGGTCTGGTTGTGCGCCACCGAGAGGTAGAACACCGCGTCGTAGCCGTCGCCCCAGTCACCATCGAGCAGGTTGCCCGGCCGCAGGGTGATGCGCGAGGTGAGCTTCGCGTCGGCCAGCGTGACCTCGGTCTGGGTGAGCGCGCTGGGGAGGTCGACGATGACGGCGCTCAGCTCGGGGTACTTCTGGCAGAAGCCGATGGAGTGCAGGCCGTGCGAGCCGCCGAGGTCGAGCAGCCGCCGGGCGCCCGGGGGCAGCGGCACCTTCTCGAGGAGATCGGGCCCGAGGTGCCGCGCGAAGGCGTGCATGTAGCTCGAGAAGATGGGGCCCCAGTGCGGCCGCTCCTGCATCGACTGCCAGAGGGTCTTCTCGGGCGCGCCCTGGCGCACGGCCGAGGTGAGGTTGCCCATCAGCGACCACGACTCCGCGGTCCACAGCAGGCCGGCGGTGTAGTCCATGCCGCCCTTGCTGGTGAACCAGCGGGTGGTGTGCGGCGCGTTGGCGAAGCCGCCCTCGACCAGGGTGAGGTACCCCACCGCCACGAGGAAGTCGGCGAGGTGACCCACGCCGAGCTCACTGGCCCCGACGGCCCGCGCGAGCTGCGGCGTGCTCAACGGTCCGTCGGTCAGCGCCTCGAATAAGCGCAGCTGTCCGGCAGAGATCACCGCCGCGGCCTTCATCATCGGCAGGTACACGTCAACCATCGGGAGGTCGGCGGAATCACCGGGCCATGCAATCTGCTTCGACAATGGGTGACTTCCTCGTCAGTAAGGGCCGGTGACTTCGGCGAACGATCCCCATCCCGGCAGGACCTACCGTTACTACGACCTGATCATGGCGTCCTTCGTTTGCGTGCTGCTGTGCGCAAACCTGGTGGGCGTCAGCAAGGCCGTTCAAATCGGTGGCTTCACCTTCGGGGCCGGTAACGTCTTCTTCCCGCTCAGCTACCTGTTCGGCGACGTGCTCACCGAGGTCTATGGCTACGCCCGCTCGCGCAAGGTGGTGTGGGCGGGCTTCGGCGCGCTGGCCTACGCGTCGTTGATGAGCG
This sequence comes from Myxococcales bacterium, assembly GCA_038248085.1. Taxonomy (GTDB): domain Bacteria; phylum Myxococcota; class Myxococcia; order Myxococcales; family Myxococcaceae; genus Archangium_A. The sequence continues at coordinate 4,916 of JBBRUE010000075.1, forward strand.
CGGTGGTGGTGCACCTCCCCCCGTCGCCCGAGTGGCACGGCCAGGAGCACCTCGCGGCGGTGTTCGGCTCGACCTGGCGCACCTCGCTCGCGTCGCTGCTGGGCTACGCGTGCGGCGAGTTCGCCAACTCGGTCACCCTCGCCAAGCTGAAGGTGAAGACCCAGGGCCGCTTCCTGTGGGTGCGCACCATCGGCTCGACCATCGTGGGCGAGGCCGCCGACACGCTGGTGTTCTACCCGCTCGCCTTCTTCGGCACCTGGGACAACGGGCTGCTGCTGACGGTGATGATGGGCAACTACGGCCTCAAGGTCGCGTGGGAGGTCATCGCCACGCCCTTCACCTACCGCATCGTCGCGTTCCTCAAGGCGAAGGAGAACGAGGACTATTACGACCGCGACACCGACTTCACGCCCTTCTCGTTGAAGACCTGAAAGAGGTCGAGGGTGACCGCCGCGGTCATCCGGCACCTCGTTCTCAGGCGACGGCCTCGCGCGTTCACGGGTCGTTGCCGTGGCATGCGCAATGCTCGGCTGAGGGGCATGGCAGTCGCGTTGCCCAATCTCGTGCGGCCCGCGGATCGGCCGCCGTCGGCGTTGCGGGGGCATGCCCACGTGCACCGCTACTTCGATCTCCAGACCCAGGCGTGGACGGCGCAGATCATCGCGGGAGAGCTCTACGTCAGCCCCCACGACGAGCTGATCAGCACGGTGCTCGGCTCGTGCGTCGCGGTGTGCATTCGGGACCCCGTCGCCGGCGTGGGCGGAATGAACCACTTTCTGCTCGCCGGAGAGGACGAAGACCGCGCCGAGCTCCGCTTCGGGCGCTTCGCCATCGAGCAGTTGATCAGCGAGCTGGTGAAGCATGGCGGGCACCGCGAGCGCTTCGAGACCCGGCTCTTCGGGGGCGGCCGCGTCCTCGGCGGCACCATCGACATCGGGAGCGCCAACCTCGCCTTCGCGCGCCGCTTCCTGCAGCAAGAGCGCCTCCCCATCATGTCCGAGAACGCCGGCGGTACCTTCTCGCGGCGCGTGCGCTACCACCCGCGTTCGGGCGAGGCCCGCGTGGTGTTGCACGACATGGCGCGAGACCGCTGAAGGCTACGCCGGTTGCAGGAAGCGCCCGGCGGCGAGGTGGTCGATGACCTCCATCGCGGCGTCGGCGTCGAGGCGCGCCTTCGACCGGAGCTTCGGCAGCGCGGCCTCTACCGTCGTCGGGCGCTCGAAGGCGGCCAGCACGGCGAGCAGCGCGGCCCCGGTCTCCCCCTGCTCGAGCATCGGGTCGGAGAACCGGCGGGGACTCACCGTCGGCGCGCACGACAGCCCGGTGCCGATGATCGAGCGCACCACCGTCACCGGCTCCTGGGCGAAGCGCGCCGGCACGCGGTAACTGCCCAGCCATTCACCGAGCCCGAACTTCGACGTCGCCGCCGAGGCGTTCACCAACCGGGTGCGCCCGTCGAGGGCCACCAGGCCCTTCGCCGCCGAGAACTGCCGCGCCTTGTCCTCGAGCTCCGCGGTGGTCGCCTTCACCGCCTTCTCGAGGGCCGGGTCCTTGAAGCGCAACATCGGCACCGTGCCGTCGCCCGAGAGATCGCGCTTGGCGAAGTAGTCGAGGAACTGCGTGAAGGTCGTCGCCTCGCTCACCATCTCGAAGCGCGCGGGGTGCTCGGTGACGAGGGCTCCGGGCTGCGACTCGAGCCGCTGGTAGCCCACCGCACAGCCGAGGCTCAGCACCTGCTCCAGCAGGCGGCGTTCCTGCGCGAGGGTCGCGGTGCTGGCGAAGGGGAGCCCCGCGATGCCCGAGACCTCGAGCTCGAGGTTGGGGTGCCGGCGGCAGTCGTCGATGATCGCCATCAGCTCGCGGTCGGTGGGGCACGGCTTGAGCAGCCCCCGCTTCATCTGCTCGAGCCGCTGCTGCTCAGAGAAGCAGCCGATGTCGAGCACCAGGAACACGCGGCGGAAGTGTCTCGCCAGCGAGTCGACGAGGTCCCGCGGCGGCACCCCCCACAGGAAGTAGGTCGTCGCGTGCTGCGAGAGGTCGATGCCTGCCCACGCGCGCTCGAGGAACTCCGCCGAGCTGCCGGCGAAGTCGTAGCGGAGCTGCCAGGTGCGGGGGACGATCTCCCGGTGGTCGCGCTGCACGCTCTCCACGGGGCGCAGGAACGGCTTGGCGCGCCCGAACGACGCCTTCTGAATGCCGCGCGCACCACCGCAGTACAGGCAGTTCTCCCCGCAGCCCTTGCCCGGCGCGACCCAGCCCGAGAACGAGTGCAGGTCGAGCTTGCTGAGGAAGATGTCGTCGAAGTGCGAGTAGTAGACGTCGGTGACCGCGGTGCTCTCGACGTAGCCGAGCGGGGCCCGGCGGGGCGTTCCGTCGGCCGCGCGGGTGACCACGTTGGGCGGCGTCTCGTCACCGCGGCACAACGCGAGCAGCGGCACTTCTCCGTCACCGAGCACCACGTGGTCCACGCAGTCCCAGTCGGCGAGCTCCTTCCAGAAGTACGACGCGGTGTTGCCACCGACGACGATCTGCACCCCGGGGTCGATCTTCCGGATGGTCTTCGCCAGCAGCCGCGCGCGCGCCACGTGGTGGAACCACTTGAGGCTGATGCCCACCAGGCGCGGGCGCACGTGGGCCAGCATCCCCTCGAGCGAGCGCGTCACCTCGTCGTCGGTCTCGTCACCGTCGTAGAGACGGACGAAGGCCTCGATGCCGTTCCGCCGGAGGTAGCCCGCCAGGTAGAGGATGCCGCAGGTGGCCTCGCCGGTGCCCGCGCCGATCAACAGCACGGGCGAGCGTTCACGGGAGCCAGGTCGCGCAGGGGAGGACATCGCGGGAGCCCGTTACACGCTCTTGCCGGTCGAATCGAGCTGGGCCCGGAAGTGTGGCGAGGTCTGCGCCAGCGTCTCGACGTACCCACGCACCTGGGCCTGCGCCTGCGGGCTGTAGTCCCCCAGCGCCTGGATGTGCGTCTCCGGCACGAAGCGGAACGACACGCTCACCCGCCGGAGCCGGAAGTCTTCCAGCACCGCGGGCATCACCGGCTCCTCGCCGTACCGGACGCGCGTCACGCGGTGGTAGAGGAAGTCCTTGAAGTGGGCGCCGCTGAAGATGACCACCGAGCGGTTCTTGAGCCACAACGCGAGCTCCGGCTCGGTCGGCTTCGCCGGGTCGACGAACTCGAACAGCGCGGGCTGGCCAATGGAGAACATCACCACCGGGCCCGGCTCTCCGTCGCGGTGCATCTTGAGCCGCGCGTAGTCCACCGGCTGCGTGCGGCCCGACGCGTCGCGGGTCACCTCGCTGCCGTAGTAGTTGATGAGGCAGGTGTTGGGCAGCGCGCCGCGCTCGGCCTCGGCCTGGTGCCCGGCCAGCTTCGGCGCCAGGCGCGCGAGGACGTCGGTCATCACCTGCGGGAAGGGCTCGGCGCGCAGACACTTCTCGTGCAGGTGATCAGGCGCCGCGTAGTAGCCGAGGCACGCGAACTGCCACGCCCCCAGCCAGTAGACCGGGCGGCTGAGCCGGCGAGATCCACCCTCCCCGCTCCGGCCGGCATGGTCGCCGGCGTAGCGCGACTCCCACAGCGGCGTGCGCGAGCCGAAGTAGCGCAGCAACGCCTGGCTCTCGGCGTCGGTGATGAAGCGCGGGAGGTACGAGAACCCCGGCACCTCGATGGGCTCCACGCCTGGAAGGGGGTCGGCACCCATGCGCGCGGTCTAGCACCGGTGGACCGCGGGGCTCATCGATCCCCCGGGGGCCCCGCTCGTTTCACCGGGACGCGCACCCGGGCCCGGGTGCCCTCGTTCTTCGCCGAGACGATCTCCACCGTGCCGCCGATGCGGCTGATCTGCTCGCGGAGACTGAAGAGGCCGAAGCTGCCGCCGTTGGCTGCCCCGCTCATCACCTCGGGGTCGAAGCCCACGCCCGCATCGGCGACGACGACCTCGAGGTCCTCGCCCGCCTGGCGAAGCGTCAACGCTGCCTCGTGCGACTGGGCATGCTTGAGCACGTTCATCAGCAGTTCGCGCACCGAGCGGAACACGACGACCGCGGTGGTCTCGTCGAGCGAGCGTTCCACGCCGGCATCCTCGAGCACGACGTGCAGCCCATGCTTCGCCTCGAGGTCCTCGACCAACCAGGAGAGCGCCGCGCTCAGTCCGAGGTCGTAGAGCACCGGTGGGCTGAGCGCGAAGACGAGGGTTCGGCTGTCGACGGCGGACTGGGCGAGGAGCGCCGCCACCTCGTCGAGCGCCGCGCGAGGCACCCCGCTCGCGGCGTCGCGAAGCGTGCTCACCTTGAGCCGCGCGAGCGCGATGGCCTGGCCGATCGAGTCGTGCAGGTCGACCGCGATGCTGCGTCGCTCGCGCTCCTGGCTCGCCGCGGCCTCGAAGGCCATCCGCCGGAGGCGCTCCTGCTGCTCGCGCAGCTTGCCTTCGCTCTCCCGCAGCGCCGCCTCCATCTGCTTGCGCATCAGCGCCTCGCCGATCTGCGAAGCGACCGCCTCGAGCACCTCGACCCGCTCGAGCGTGAACCGGTCGTGGCGGCGATCGTTGAGCTGGATCAGCCCGACGATCTGGCCGTTGCTCCGAATGGGCACCAACGCCACCGAGACGTAGCCGTAATGAATGCACTGGTTGCGTGGATCGAGCCGCGGGTCTTCCGCGGGCGGGAGATCGAGCAGCGGCGTCGAGTCATTCGTCCAGAAGCTGCCGCCCGGGGTGAGGAGCGGATGGCCGGCGCCGGTGATGACCAGCCCGCAGGTGCACTCGAGACAGACGCGGCCGTCCTTCGCCCGGCAGACCCCACCCGTGACCAGGCGTTGGGCGAGCGTGTTCTCGAGCTCGATGAACGAGACGGGAAACCCCTCCTGCACGAAGTACGGGAAGTCATCGCCTTCCTGCAACCGGATGCCCACCGCTTCGAACCCCGAGCGGGACTTCAGCGTGGCGAGCACGCGCTGAATGCATTCCCGCAGGCCGCCGCGCTCGTTGAGGATCTGGAGGATCTCCCGGCCGCACTCCCGGTAGGCCTCCACCAGCCGGGCCTCGGTCACGTCCAGCGCCGTGCCCTGGGCCCCGATGACGCGACCGTCGCCATCGAGCACGGGGGCCGCGTCGAAGCGGACGTGCACCTCGCGACCGTCCTTCGACAGGAGCACGGCCTCGTACTGGGCGACGAACCCGGTCGGGGTCTTCGCGCCCTCGCGCTGGAAGCTCTGGAGCGTTCGGCCCAGCAGCTCCTCGAGCGGATACCCGAGCGTCCGCTCCCAGGCGGGGTTCAAGAACGTGCACCGCCCCCGGGCGTCGCAGCGCCACACCAGCCACTGCGAGGACTCGACCAGGGTGCGGTACAGCTCCTCCGAGCGCCGCAGCGGCTCGAAGCGCTCCCCCGCAGGAGCGACGAATTCAAGTTGCGGCCCGGTTTGCTCGCCCATCACGACGCCTCTGAAGCGGAGGTGTGGGCCCCTTCGCCCGCCCGCGCCTTGAGGCAAGTCAACCAGACCCTGTCCCCCGTGTTCCATCCCTGTCAGAGAGACCCGATGCACGGAAAAGTAGCCATCGTCACCGGAGCGAACACGGGGTTGGGCCTCGAGACGGCCCGCGGGCTGCTCGCGAAGGGGGCCACCGTCGTGCTCGCCTGCCGCGACCTCAAGAAGGGCGAAGCCGCCCGGGCCGAGCTCGTCGCCAGCACCGGCAACGACAAGGCGACGGTGATGCTGCTCGACCTCGCCAACCTCGACCGCACCCGCAACTTCGTCACCCGCTTCGAGGCCCAGTTCCCCCGCCTCGACGTATTGGTGAACAACGCCGGGCTCTGGCCCCGCACCCGCCGCAAGACGGAAGACGGCTTCGAGACGACCTTCGGGGTCAACCACCTCGGCACCTTCTTCCTCACCCACGCGCTGCTGCCCCTGCTCAAGCGCAGCGCGCCGTCGCGCGTCGTGGTGCTCACCTCCTCGCTCCACTTCGGCGCGGAGATGGACTTCGAAGACCCGATGTTCAAGGTGCGCAAGCACAAGGGCTCCATCGCCTACGGGCAATCGAAGCTGGCCAACATGCTCTTCACCCTCGCGCTGGCCCGCCGCCTGGAAGGCACCGGGGTCACCGTCAACGCCGTGCACCCGGGCGTGGTGGCGACCGGGCTCAACCGCGAAGCGCCCCCGCATGTGCAGCCCGCGCGCGGCGCCCTCACCCCGAAAGAAGGCGCGGCCGGGTCGATCTACCTCGCGACCGCGCCCGAGCTCGCCACCGTCACCGGTCACTACTTCGACGGCACCATGGACAAGGACCCGTCGCCCAGGGCCCTCGACGTCGCCGCGCAGGACCGGCTGTGGGACCTCTCGATGACCCTGCTCAAGCTCGGTCCTTCGGCGCCGTGAGCGCTGTGCAGTTCGGTGCACAGGCGTGCGCATCGTGCTGCACAACGACCCTCTCCGACGCGACCCCGGCCGCGCGCGCACGGGCATCGAAGTGGGCGAGCACCGAGGTGGGCCGCACCTCGAGCCACGGGCGCAGCAACACCAACAGCGGCAGTTGACGGAAGAGCTCGGCCAGAGAAGCGCGCCACCCACGGGCCTCGGCGTCGAGACGGTGCTGGCCCGCGGCCGACAAGTGGCTGCGCTCGTCGCGGAGCCGCAGCACGCCGAACGCGAGGTGGCGGCCCTCGTCGCTCCGCAGACACTCCATCGAAACGGCCAGCGCCCCCAGCGTGGCGCGGGTCTCGAGCGGGAAGAACCGGCTCTCACTCTGCGTCACCAGGAGCGCGATCGAAGCGTCGAGGATCGCCTGACCCAGCGGCTCGACGACGAGGTTGGCGCCCATCAGGAGCCCGGCGAGGCGCTGCGAGCGCGTCGCGGCGGCCATCAACTTCGTGAGGTGCGGGTTGACGGGGCGCTCGAAGCCCAGGCGCTGCTGCGTCTCGAGGAAGAAGGCGACGTCGCGCAGCTCGTGGCTGCGTTGTGCGCGCGCCCGCGCCCGCCCTTCGACGGAGGTCTCGAGGGTGATGGCGGCCGTCGCAGCCCGCAGCGCGGCGCGCTCGCACTCGAGCACCTGGGTGACGAGATCGGCGACGACCAGGCGCAACCAGCTCGGGAGCGCCTCGAGACCCGGCGGCGAACCGAACTCACCGAGGTCGTCTGCGCGAGCGCGCGCCGTGGAGAACGTCTGCATGCCGTGTCCCACCTGCAACCTGCGCTCCGCGGTGGAAGTGCGCGCAACTGGGCAGCGGTCGGTAGCCGCCGTGCAGGGACCTGCACATCAACCGGGGGCGCGCTGAGCGACATGCAATGACCCGCGGCCGTTGCTACGAGGAGCCGCATGGCGCTCCCTCCCTGTGGCCTCTACCGCACCACCCAGCCCGTCGCCGGTGTCCCCGCCGGTCGCCTGGTCTACTTCCACAACCACGGTGAGCCGGGCGCGGGCATCTACCTCCCCGCGACGTGGAGCCTCAACCGGGCCACCTGGGAGACGCGCGGGCACACGCTCCCCGACGACGCCGCGGCCCAGCACCTCTCGCCGCTCCCGGCCGAAGGGCTGTACGCGGTGAAGGACACCTTCTTCTGCTGCGAGAAGAAGTGCGTGAAGTACGAGGCCGACCAGCTGGTGCAGCTCGGCTACGACGGCGAGGCGACGCCGCTGCTCTTCATTCCCGAGTTCACCTCGCGTGGCCTCGGCTTCCCCGAGCGCGGCAACCGGCTCGACGTCGCGCTGCTCCCGCGGCTCTCGCTGCTGCGCGTGGCCCAGGGCACCGAGGCGCCGGTCGATCGCTTCGTGCACTGATTCCATTCGGGGGCTCCCGACACGCGTGGTAGCCGCTCCTCCCAGGAGGGTTCACCCATGGCTTCACGCTCGTTCCAGTTCTTCCGCGCCGGTGGCTTCGACCAAGTCCGCTTCGAGAGCGGGCAGGACTTCATCAACCTCGACCAGCTCGACTGGAAGCTGTGGGTGGCGCTCGCGTGCCCGACGAAGGGCCTCGCGTTCGACGCGCGCACCCTCGAGCTCATCGACGCCGACAAGGACGGCCGCATCCGCGCGCCCGAGCTGATCGCCGCGGTGAAGTGGGCCGCCAGCCTGCTCAAGAGCCCCGACGACTTCCTCAAGGCCCCGGCAGAGCTCCCGCTCGTCTCGATCAACGTCGACGTCGACGAGGGCAAGCGCCTCCACCAGGCGGCGAAGACCGTACTCCAGGGCCTGGGCAAGGCCGACGCGACGAGCATCTCGGTGCCCGACTCGGCCGCCGCGGTGAAGGCGTTCCACGACATGGCCTTCAACGGCGACGGCGTCATCCCCGCCGAGTCGGCGAAGACGCCCGAGCAGAAGCAGCTCATCGCCGACGTCATCGCCACCATCGGCAGCAGCGACGACAAGTCTGGCAAGAAGGGCGTCACCGCCGACCAGGTGAAGGCCTTCTTCACCGCGGTGGGCGAGTACGTCGCGTGGCTGGCGAAGGGCGAGTCCGACGCGGCGCTGATGCCCTTGAAGACCGACACCGTCGCCGCCTTCGAGGCGATGCAGGTCGTCCGCGCGAAGCTCGACGACTACTTCGCCCGCTGCCGCCTCGCCGCCTTCGACTCCCGCGCGGCCGCGGCGCTCAACCACGAAGAGAAGGCCTACCTCTCGCTCGCCGCGAAGGACCTCACCATCACCTCCGACGAGATCAAGGGCTTCCCCCTCTCGCGCATCGAGGCCCACAAGGCGCTGCCGATGTTCGAGG
>JBBRUE010000076.1:0-13618 GCA_038248085.1 Myxococcales bacterium
CGATCGACGCGTCGAACACCGTCGAGGAGTGCGTCTACATCCTCGAGAACTCCGGCGCCGTCGCGGCCATCTGCGACAACGACGAGGGCGAGAAGGGCGCGACCGGGCGGCTGACGCGCATTCTCGGGGCGAGCGACACCGTGAAGGCCTGCGCCACCGTCATCGCCTTCGACGACGAGTCGGTCGGCACGACGCGCGCGAAGGGCATGGGCGCGGTCGAAGCCGCAGGGCGCGCGTGGGGCCTGGCGCACGCCGGCGAGCTCGATGCCCGCGCCGACGCGATCAGTCCGTTCGACCCGGCCTGCTTCATCTACACCTCCGGCACCACCGGTAACCCCAAGGGCGTGGTGCTCGCGCACCACAGCTTCGTCTTCGAGGCGGAGGCGCTGGGCACGATGGGCATCATGAAGCCCAGCGACTCGATGCTGCTCTTCCTGCCCCTCGCGCACTCCTTCGGGAAGGCCGCCGCGGCCGCGTGGATCGGCCTCGGCATCGACCTGGTGTTCTGCGACAACGTCGACAAGATCCTCGAGTACGCCGCCGAGGCGAAGCCGACGGTGCTCCCGGCCGTGCCCCGCATCTTCGAGAAGGTCTACGCGGGCGTGTTGCAGAAGGCGCTGACCGCTCCGGGCATCAAAGGCAAGCTGGCCGCGTGGGCGCTGGGCGAGTTCGACAAGTACGCCGCCGCGCGCATGGCGGGCAAGGAGTACAGCTCAGTGGGCCTCACCCTGGCCAAGGCGCTGGTGTTCAAGAAGATCAGCGCCGCCCTCAAGGAACGCCTCGGTGGCCACATCGAGATCTGCGTCTCGGGCTCGGCGCCGCTCGCCCGGAAGATCGCCTACTTCTTCGAGTTCAACGGCTTGATGATTCTCGAGGCGTACGGCCTGAGTGAGAACTGCGCCGGCGCGACGGCGAACCTGCCGACGAAGAACAAGATCGGCACCGTGGGCCCGGCCTTCCCCGGGACCGAACTCAAGCTCGCCGAGGACGGGGAGATCCTCCTGCGCGGCCCCCACGTCATGCAGGGCTACTGGCAGAACGAGGACGCGACGAAGGACGTGCTCGGCGAGGACGGCTGGCTCAAGACCGGCGACATCGGGGAGATCGACGGCGATGGCTACGTGCGCATCACCGATCGCAAGAAGGACCTGATCAAGACCAGCGGCGGCAAGTACATCGCGCCCCAGAACCTGGAGAACGCGCTCAAGGCGTCCACCACGCTGCTCTCTCAGGTGATGATCCACGGCGATCGCCGCAAGTACGTCAGCGTGCTCTTCACCCTCAACGAAGAGTCGGCGCGCCAGTTGCTCACCGACAAGGGGCTTCCGGCCACTGTCTCGATGGCGGAGCTCGCGAAGCACGGCGAGGTGCGCGGTGCGCTGCAGAAGGTGGTCGACGAGCTCAACAAGACGCTGCCCAGCTACGAGACGATCAAGAAGTTCGAGGTGCTCGAGGCCGACTTCTCCATCGAGCGCGGGGAGCTGACACCCACTCTCAAGGTCAAGCGCAAGGTCATCACCCAGCGCTACATGACGGTGCTCGACAGCATGTACGACGAGAAGCTGGACTGACCGAAGTCAGCGCCTCGCCGGGTGCGCTACGCTGGGGCCTTGAGGTCGAGGTTCCTCGTCAGCGGCTTGATCGGATTGTTCGCCGGGTGTGCCGTGGAAGACGCGCCGCCCGGCGTGAGGTCGTCGACGCAGCGTGACGGGCTGGTGTTCTCGTGGGAGTTGCCCGGTGAACTCAGGACGGTCGCCAGCCGGGAGGGGTCTCCGAGCGCATACCCAATGGTGACAAACCGGAGGACGGCCGGGCTCCGCGGGCATCCAAACGCGCCGGGGACAACGCGGCGCTCGCAGCGGCCCGGGACGCGCTCTGGCGCCGAACCCGGACGGCGTGCGCCCACGCGCGGTTTGTCACCATTGGGTATGCGCTCGGCGACCCCGGCCCCGGCCTGCTGGCCCTTCCGTCGTCAGCGAGAGCGCCAGTACAGCCCGGTGCACTCGGGCACGACGGTCCACCCGTGTTCGCGCACCCGCGTGACGAGCCGTTCCCCGAAGAAGAAGCCGAGGGTGTGCGCGGCCTCCTCGACGGTCTCGAACGCGTAGTCGGTGCGCAGCGCGCGATGGGAGAAGCCGAGCGCCTCGACGACGAACGCGTGAAACGGCTCGAGCGAATGGCCACCGTCGAAGGGCGTCTCGACGCCCGTGCCCATGGTCTCGATGAGCACCAGCGTCCCGCCGGGGCGCACCACGCGTTCGAGCTCGGTGACCCATCGACGCACGTCGTCACGCCAACCCGTGGGGTTCCACCCGACCGCGTGGCCAAAGGCCCAGCCCTCGAGCGCGAGGTCAGCGCTCGCGTCAGGCACCGGGAGCGCGTCGTGCAACGCGACGCCCCACTGCACCGCGGGGAGCGACTTCCGTGCGACGGCGATCATCGGCGCGGCGCCGTCGAAAGCGTGCAGCGTGCGTGCGTGGGGTGCGACGAGCCGAGTGAGCCGCCCCGTCCCTGCGCCTGTCTCGACGACGTCGAGTGGTCCCTCGCCCATCACCTCGAACAGCGCGCGACCGAGTTGGCCTCGGTAGTCTTCATGCGAGACCAACGAGTCGTAGCGCTCGGCGTGGTGCGCGTAGACCTCTCGATAGTCAGGTATGCGGCTCCCTGTCTGAAGCCCGGCGCCGTGTCGATGGAAACGCGAGTGTCGCGCAAGGAGACCGGCGCCACCGTCACTTCGCGTCGGTCATCGACGCCAACTCAGCCGGGGCCACTTCGGCCTGGGCCAACTCGTCGACCAGCTCGCTGACGGCCGCCTCGGTGGCCGCAGGGCGCGGCATCGGCACCCGCGCCAGCACCGCCCGCAGCACGATGAACACCAGCCCGACGGCGAGCGGCGCGACGAGGGCCCAGGCGCCGACCGCGCGGGCGTTCGCCATCGAGTACCGGCTGATGGTGGCCCAGAGGTCGGCGGAGAGCTCCGACTGCAGTTGAGAGACGCTCACGGAGAGCTTCGGCGCACCGAACAGCTGGGCGCCGGCGTGGAAGAACGGGATGAAGAGCGCGATCTGCAACGGGTACGCGAGGTAGTTCGCCACCTGGATCGCCGGCTGGTTGAGCCGGAAGACGTACGCGACCGCAGCGCAGAACAGCGCGGTGATGCCGAGAATCGGGACGGAGCCGATGACGAGCCCGAGCGCCAGAGCCAAAGCCAGACGCCCCGGCGTCGCGCCCTGGGCGAGCTGGTGCTTGAGGGGCTCGAGCACCCGGCGGCGGAGGATCTTCTTCACGGCGACAGACATAACGCAGGCGCCGCGCTCGGCACCACGGGCGGGGTCACCCGTCCGTCATGGCGGCTGATCAGTCGTCGCGGCCTGACGCGAGCCCCGCCGATTGGCCAGGGCCTGCAGCAGGCTGTGCGCGAGCGTGGCGCACGAAGGCGTGCACCAGCCGCGTACGGACCACGTGGCGGTGCGCGAACGTGCCGGGCCTGGACGTGCTTCGTCAGCATGCCGCCGCGTACGAGCACCTTGGCGCCGTCGTCCACGAGCCGAAGTCTACGGCGCCCGTCCCCACGATGGACTCAACGCGCAGACTGGACGCGCTGGTTGCGCACTCCGAACACCACGGTCCCACCGTCGCTCGAGTGTCGATCGAGCCAGTCGTGGCGCTCGAGCAGCTCGTCACAGGCGACCTCCGCGAGCGCGTGCTCGTGGAAGTGGACCACGAGGTACTCGAGCGACGGGAGGCTCGGCGCGCGGGCCACCAGCGCGACGAAGCGGGCGACGGGAACGTGCAGTTCAACGGTGGAGAGGGAGGACGGTGGCCGGGCGAGCAGCGCCTCGAAGAGCCCACCGGTTCCGTTGCGCACTTCGCGGAGGTTGCCGAGCGCGACTGGCAGTGGGCCCGGCGGAGGTCCGGTGAGGGGCCCGCCGTAGTGAAGAATCGCTACCGAGCGCCAGCGGACGTCGTGCGGCTCGGTGGGCTCGTTCCACAAGACTTCGAGCAGCCCGCCGGCCTGTCGCACCAACTGCGTTCCGGATGGTTGGCTGTCGAGGTGCGGCCCCGTGCCGCCGAACACCACCCGTTGCGGGCGAGAGCGCCCGGGTGTCTCGCCGGGCAACAGGCCGAGGTGGCGCTCGAGCTCCCCGAAGGGCGTCGGCCCGTCGACGAGTGCGCCCGAGGCGCCACACCCACAGAGGGTGGTCGGCGGCATCGCGCCGCGAGGTCGGCCACAGGCGGGACCGGGTCATCGGCTCGCACCATCTCACCCGGCCCACCCAGCAGGCGGGCCACGTCTTCGTCACCAGGAGGCGCCACCGGCACCTCCGCCCCGTCGCGAACGCCTTCGACTTCCTCCTCGAGCGTGCTGCTCGGGGCGGGGTGGCTCACCTTCGTTCGGGTGGACGGGCGGTGCTCGGCGTCTTCGCCACGCTCACCACCGTCGGCAAGCTCACCGGCCGGCGCCTGCTGCTTCGTTGTGCCCTCGGGTGGCCGGCCTACTGCACCACCACGGCCAGGCGCCCGGTGAGGCCCCGGAACGTGCCGACCACCTCGGCGGTGCCGGCCTGCAGCGCGGTGACCGAGGGCCCGTTGACGCGCACCGCCGGCGAGGCGCTCTCGAAGGTGGCCGGCTCCGAGGCGATCAACCGCCCGCCCTGCGCGTCCAGGGGGCGCAGCGCCAGCTCCAGCACATCGCTCACCGCCAGCGGAGGCGGCACCTCGCTGCCGCTGGCATTGTGCCAGGTGTCCTCGTGCGTCAGGCCCCAGGGCACCACCGAGAGCGAGGCCGCGTCGCGCACCGTGAACGTCACCGCGTCCACCACCACCCCTCCCAGGACGAACTCCAGGCGGCTGGTGCCGGGGGCGTGCGCCTCTAGCCTCAGCGCCCCCTCCACCGTGGCCTCGCACGGCCCGAGGAAGCAGACGTTGAGCCACGGTGCCACCAGCGTCACCGTGCTGGCGGTGGTGACCGCGGCCGGGTTCGAAGAGCGCACCTCCAGGGTCGCCTCCTTGCCGTACCGCATCACCGTCAGCCACGCCTGGCCCCCGGTGGCGAGCGCCCCGTCGCTGACGTAGGCGGCCGTCGCGCCCCGGAAGAGCATGGCCAGGGCCTGCTTCTCGCCGGGCTTGGCGGGGTTGGGGTCGCGGCCGCAGCCGGCCAGCAGCGCGAAGAGGACCCAGGTGCTCAGGCTCGGTAAACGCATGGACGACCTCCAGGAGGGTCCGGGTGTGCAACTGGGGGGCCAGGTGGCAATGCCCTGAACAGTGGGCGGCCAGTCGCCAGGGTGCGCAGCAGGATGCGCAAGCAGCGCGGTGCGGCGCTCGCGCACGCGGTCCTTCTCGCCGGCGCGTCCGCAGACCTGTGCACGATTGCACGACCATTGTGCGAGCCTGGGCATTCTCGCCCGTCTCCCGCCCGCCTACGAAGGCGACATGCGCTCTTCCTTCCTGGGTTCGTTCCTCGTGGTGGTGACCCTCGCTGGCTGCGGTCGCGGCGCGCTGGCGCCGGCTCCCGAAGTGCCCCGGCCGGCCGTCGGGGATGCCGCGCGACCGCCGCCGCCTCCTCCTCACGTGCGCCTCGCCTCGACCTTCGAGTGGGGGGAAGGCTTCCGCTTCGGCGACCGGGCGCTCGTCACGACGACCACCATCCCCCCGGCGCGATGCGGGCCGGCCACCGTGGTGCACACCAGTGGTGGCGTGCCGGTCGAAGGCGAGGCGGCGCGGGTCGACTTGCAGGCGCACCTCGGCCGCTTCCTGACGTTGATCTCCGAGGGCGGTTCGATCTGCGCCCTCGACGCGCGGGTGGCCTCGCTGGCGGAGGTCGACCCGGTCGCGTGCAGCGCGTGGCAACCCGTGGTGCAGGTCCACGTCAACGCGGAGCCCGTGCAGAACGCGAAGGGCCTGGGCCTCGTGCTCCGGACTGAGCGCGACGGTGACTTCCGGCTGTGGATCTCCGAGAGCGGGCGCGACGGGGGGAGCGACTCCGCAGTCGTCGAGTTCGAAGCCCTGCCCTGATCAGAGCGTCGTCAGCAGTCGCCTGGTCAGCATGCGCGACACCGTGATGATCGGCGCCATGGTGTGGCTCGACGCGCTCGACGGGAAGCCGCCCGAGTCGAACACGTAGATGCCGCGCGTCCCGTACACCTGTCCATCGGGCGCTGCGGCCCCGTCCCTCTCGCTCGAGGCGAAGCGCACTGCGCCCTGCTGGTGGGCCGAGATGAACGGCGCCGTGGTGGGCGCGAAGGTCAGCGCGTCGACCTGTGCCAGGTCCGCCTCCGAGGTGATGCGCAGGGGCGGCACCGTCGGCACGTAGACCTCTTTCGCGCCGGCGGCGAGGTAGAGGCGCGCGGTGGCCCGCACTGCATCGCGGAACCGCCCGCGTTGCTCGTCGGTGAGCTCGGAGTCGATGCGCAGCCGCCCCGAGCGCTCCACGCGCACCCGGCCCTGCGGCGCGTCGGGCAACAGCAGCAACGCTGCTGCCTGGCGGGTGAAGTTCCGCATGCGCTCGACGCCGGAGTCGCCGGCCTCGGGCAGCATCGAGGCGACGATGCCCGGGGTGCCCGAGATGGCCTCGATGCGAAAGCCCCACCAGCCATGCTCGGGGTGCTCGAGCTGCTCGAACTCCGTCACCGCGTACGACTGCGGGATGCCGCGAAAGAAGCGCACCTCGTCGGCGAAGAGCGCGGTCACCGGCAGCTGCGGTTGGAGCGAGAGGTGCCGCCCGACGTGCGCGTTGCCCACCGATGAGCGGATCAACAGCTGCGCCGACGCGATGGCGTTCGCTGCGAGCACCACCACCTTCGCCCGCACGGTGAAGGTCTCGCCCTCGTGGTAGCCCTTCGCGTCGAGGCGGCGCACGGTGACGCGCTTGAGTTCCTGGCCGGCGTCGTCGATGCGCACCGCGCGGGCCCGGGTGAAGAAGCGCGCGCCGGCCGCGAGGGCGCCGGGAATGGCGACGAAGCGCGGGTTTCGTTTTCGGTCGAACGAGCAGCCGATGAGGCAGGTGCCCGCGCCGACGCAGCCGACGCGGTTGTGCTGCATCACCTCGCCCTTCCACCCGAGCGCCTGCGAGCCCTCGCGGAGGAGCCGGTTGTTGCGGTTGAGCTGGGCCTCGACTGGCGTGTTGGCCGAGAGATCTTCGAGCGCGCGGGTGCGGAACGGAGCGAGGGCCTCGGGCGAGAAGTCAGTGAGGCCGTACTTCTTCTGCCAGTGCCGCGCGACCGCGTCGGACAGCGGGACCACGTCGCTGGCGTTGATCACCCCGCCGCCGCCGAGCACCCGGCCCTGCAGGACCGCGATCGACAGGTCGGACGTCGTGCGCCCGCCGCGGTCCATGTAGAGCTGGTCGTACATCGCGCCGTCGCGCTGGGTCAGCTTCGCGCCGGTGAAGTCGCCGCCTTCTTCGAGCACCAGCACGTCGCGGCCGGCGAGCGCGAGTTCCCACGCCGCGGTCGCCCCGCCGCAGCCGGAGCCGATGACGCAGATCTCCACCGTGAGTTCCGCGGGCGGCGCGCTCGCCGAGCAATCGGTCACCGAGCCGGCGCTCACGGCGTGGGCCCCGGGAGCATCGGGCCGTCGTAGCCGATGGCTTTCCACGCGGCGGGCTGATCATAGAAGAGGAGACAGAGAAACTTGCGGAAGCCCGCGGCGACCTGCCTGCGCAGCCCCTGGTCCGCGGCGCCCCACCGATTGAAGTGCACCACGCGTTCGGGCAACGGGAGGTTGCTGAAGGTGGTGAAGCGTCGCTCGAAGATCACCGGGCCCAACTCGAGGAGCAGGAGCGCCTGCTTCGCCTCGGTGCGCGCCCAGTCCGGCTCGTCGGCGAGATAGCTGTCGAAGGCGCGCGCGAGGTCGAGTTGGGGCGCGCCGTCGAGCGGGGCGAGGTCGGCGCCGAACATCGCCTCCGCGACCGAGTGCATGGTGCGGTATTCGTGGGGCGAGAGCACCTCGAGGCCGCTCACGTCAGGCGCCGCGCCGCGCAAGGCGAAGAGCCCGCCGACCCCGCCCGCCACCACGCCGCTCGCGCCGAGGGCGAGCTTGAGCAACCCGCGCCGGGAGATGGCTCCGAAGGGACGAAGCGACATGGGGCCGAACGGTACTGCGTTCCATCGGCGTGATGCAGCCCGCCGCCCTCGTCAGCGAAACACGCCGGCCGTGTCGACGAACATCAGGAACCACGGCACCGCGAGAATCGACAGCGACAGACCGGCGATGCACACGCCGAGCGCCCAGCTCCGCCTCGGCGAAGGGGCCACGCCCAGCGCGCGGCGGATCCCGAGCAGGGCGAGCGCCAACCCGATGGGAAGCGCGGGGGTCAGCGCGAAGAGCAGCGCCAGCCCGCCGAGCACGAAGGCGGGGGTGAGGCTCGGGTCGTCGACCGTCGGGGTGTTCGCCATGGACTGTCGCTACGGCGCGACGGTGAAGGTCACCGAGTCGGACAGCGAGCCCCCGTTGTTCACGTCGAAATAGTCGCGCACGATGACGGTGTACTGGCCAGAGCTGTCGACCGCCATGCCCGCGAGGTCGGCCTTCACCAGGCGCACCCCGCCGCCGATGTTCCGCGTCATCGCGTAGACCGAGCCGTTGTTGCCGAATGCCCCCGCACTGCCGTTGGTCGAGGTGAGCGAGTAGTCGAAGCCGTTGTTGATCGGCGGGTTCCAGGAGCTGGGCGGGCTGCCGCCCATGATGAAGTGGTGGGGCCCCTCGCAGAACGTCTGGCTCGTCGTCCAGGCGAACTCGACGTAGCCCAGCGTGGCGAAGTTGACCCGGCTGCACGGGGCAGGACTCACCATGCGCAGGCGGCAGCCACCGGAGCCATCCACCGGGCCGATCAACGGCACCTGCGGGTTGCACGCTGCAGCGCCGCCACCTCCGCCCGTGGCACTGCCGCCGCCCGTCCCCATGCCGCCACCGGTCGCGGTGCCTCCTCCGGTCGCGGTGCCTCCACCGGTCGCGGTGCCTCCACCGGTCGCGGTGCCTCCACCGGTCGCGGTGCCGCCACCAGTCGCGGTGCCGCCGCCAGTCCCCGCGCCTCCGCCGGTCGCCGTGCCGCCCCCCGTCCCCGCGCTGCCACCACTGCCGCTGTTGGCACAGAAGCCGATCGAGCAACTCTGGCCCACCGAACACGTCGAACACAGCAGCCCGCTGGATCCGCACGCGGCCATCGTGTTCCCGGTCTGGCAGACGTTCGCGCTGTCGCAGCACCCGCTACACATCGACGCGCACGAGGACGGCGCGCTGCAACCGGCTGCCAACGCCACGATCAACCCGAGCCCCGTGCCCACGGCCAACCACGTCTTCGTCGTCATTGTGGAACCCCCATGTCAGCAACGCGCAGGATCGGTCCGAACAGGCTCACCGCTCCGGCGCGCGCAGCATCGCATGGGTCCGCTGCCCCTGGCCGCGGGTCCATCAGCGCAGCTTCTTCGGGGACTCGCTCAGGGTGAACAGCTTCGGCGCTGCTGTTGGGCCGCCAGGGTGACCGCGCGGCACACTCTCCACTACTGCTCGTAGGCGCCGAGGTCGACCGCTGTGCCGCTCACCCGGGGGTTGCCGCTCACGTCGAGCGTGCCGGCGAGCGTGGCGCCCCACACCGCCGGGCAGGTCCACGCCGCGGGGCAGGTGAAGGCCGTGCCCTGGTTCACCACCTGGCTGGCGAGCGCGCTCACCGTGTGCAGGTCGACGGCGATCGCCCCGTTGGGAGGCGTGCCCGGGTTGACGAAGGTCGCGCTCGCGGCGCCGGTGCGGGTGAGGTTGGTGGTCTGCGTGAGGCCGGTGGTCGCGCCGTTCACGAAGTCGCTGGCGGCGTTGAAGAACACGTTGTTCTGCGAGCGCACCTCGGTCACGTGGAACTGGAGCTGCAGCTCGACCGTGTTCGCGAAGAGCGTGTTGTTGAGGAACACGTCGTGGTCGGCGTTGCCGACGTTCGCGGCGTAGCCTCCGACCGAGAGGCCCGCGGAGTTGCTGAAGTAGATGACGTTGCTGCGCACCATCACCAACGCGGAGGAGCGCCCCGCGTGCTCGCTGGCCACCTCGATGCCGAGGTCGACGTCGTGCACCACGTTGCGCTCGATGAGCAACTGCTTGCCACCGTCGACGTAGATGCCGTCGGCGCCGAGCGAGCCGCCATAGGCCGGGTTGTTCAGCGAGGTGATGTTGAAGACCAGGTTTTCGCGGATGACGCCGTTGCGCGCCTGGTCGATCGCCGCGGTCGGCGCGGTGCCTTCGAAGCCGATCGCCACGATGCCGATGTTGTCGTTGTCGTGCACCCGGTTGCGGCTGACCTCGAAGCCGTCGACGTTGCCGTTGATGCTCAGCGACTCGCTGCAGCCCAGGGTGAGGTGATCGAGCTCGTTGTCGCGGATGACGACGCCCGTCCACGCGGTCGCCTCCGTGCCGTAGATCGCGAGCCCGAACGCGTTGCCGCCGTTGCCGTTGCAGGAGCCGACGGTGGTGACGATGTCGTGGACGTGGTTGCCAGTGATGACCAGGTTGCTGCCCGCGCCGTGGGCGAAGATCCCGAGCGGGACGCCGGAATTGCTGCTGCGGAAGTTGCGGATCTCGAGGCCGGCGAGGGTGAGGTTGCTGCGGCTGGTGATGTCGATGAGCCCCTGCTGGCCGTTGGCGACGGTGAGCCCGGTGCCATCGACGATCGCCGTCTCGGCAGGGTAGTTCTGCAGCACGAGCGGTGAAGTGCCCGCGGTGATGATCACCTTCTCGCGGTAGGTCCCCGCGTGCACGAAGACGGTGCTCGCTGCGGTGCTGGCGACGGTGACCGCGTGCTGGATGGTGAGGAAGGGAGCGGCCTCGGTGCCTGCGTTCGTGTCGAGCCCAGAGGGCGCCACGTAGTACGCGGTTCCGATGGTCCCGCCGCCACCGCCGGTGGCGCTTCCTCCGCCCGTCGCAGAGCCGCCGCCGCCGCCCGTCGCAGAGCCGCCGCCGCCCGTCGCAGAGCCGCCGCCGCCCGTCGCAGAGCCGCCGCCGCCCGTCGCGGAACCGCCGCCCGTCGCAGAGCCGCCGCCCGTTGCAGAGCCGCCGCCCGTCGCGGAACCGCCGCCCGTCGCGGAACCGCCGCCCGTCGCGGAACCGCCTCCCGTTGAGGAGCCCCCGTCATCCATCGCGCCGGGTGCACTGCACGCGCAACCAAGAGAGACGACCATGCCCCAGAGCAATCGCATTCGCGGACCTCACCACACTGTCTGTCATCCGCGAACGCTGACGCCGTGGGCGCGGGTGGGTGCACGGTCACGCTGAGGCGCGCCCCTGTGCGTGGCCCCGACCGAGCGAGCCTCGCGACCCCGAGCGCGAGGGATCCAGGCTGGAGAGCCGGGGGCGTGCGGGTCTCCCGACGCATCAACTTGTTGTCAGTCGACGCGGGCGCTCGGCCGTCCGACTCGTTGCGTGACAACAGAGTTGATGCGTCCGGAGACCCCTGCCCGTCGCTGAGCGCCCTGGTGACGAGAAGCCCATGGTGAGGGGGCTGCTGGAGGCGAGCACCGGCGTGCGCTCCTTCCCCCACCGCGCCCCGCCTGTGCCGCAGTTCCTGGTCGCATCGGCAGTCACGCTGCATCCCGCGCTCCAAGGAATTGAGGTGTCAGGCCGCGCGAACGACGATCTTCGACCCGGCGTGAATCGTGGCCCTTCCTCGATCTCGTCATGCACCCCGTCCGCGGAGCGTCACGACGCTCACCACCGATATGGACTCCATCGCTCACGCCGGCGCGCGCGGCCTCCGAGTGCACCTCGTCCCGCCTGATCCGCCACCCCACGGCAGGGCGCGTCTCAACCCTTTCCCACGGAGAAGACGATCGACCGAAGACGTGGAGGGAGCCGTCGCCGTTGGTGGCCTCGTTCCCGGGCGGAGGCCGTGCTCGCAGCGTCGATCGCGAACGCGGTGGCGGCGTACGCAGCCGCGTGGACGGCGTGACCAGGCGCGTGGGCGGTGGCGACGGCTTGACCCGCGGCGCGGGCGGCTGCCCGGGCTGCACCACCCGGGGCGGCGGCGCGGGCCGCGGCGTGGGCGGCCACGGAGGCAGCGCGGGCCCCACGCACCCCGAGTTCCCCGCGCACCCAGGCGCGTGCGGCTTCGAGCGCCTTCCGGGGCCGGTCATCCGAAGGACGCTCGGCTTCGAAACAGGGGAGCGCGCGCTCGGCGCACTTCGTGGCCCACCGCACCAGCGACCGGTGGTCCATCGCCTCGAGCTTCATGGCTGCTCCTCAACGCGCATGCATGGAGAAGGTCAAGCGCTTCATGGAGATCTGCGCGAGCACGCCGGACCTCGAGGAAGCCGGCAAGCTGCACGTCAGCAAGCGCGACAAGAACGCCCCCCGCAAGCTGAACCCCGACTCCATCCGCTTCGCGTTCAAGAAGGCGCACGGCAACATCGGCATGCCCGCGCCGGTGCAGATCTTCGACCCGGAGAACGGGGAAGACCCGGTGGTCTACGACTTCGGAAGCTTCTGAGTCGTCGCAGTGGGTGGTGCGTCGTTCGCGGCTCGCCCCTCGTGAAGCGCATCACCGTGCGGAGACTGGCTTCGACTGCTTCGCGCCGCCGAGCACGCGCCGCGCCTGCAACTGGAGCTCGGTGGCGATCTCCTTCGTCTCGCCGGCGAACTCGATGACGCCCTCGCCCTCGCGGCGAATGGTCGTGCCCTTGAGGAACAGCGGGCAGCTGGGGCGCTCGAAGCCCGTCGCCCGCGCGTACGAGAGGTGGCAGTTCAGCCGGCGGTAGATGTCGGCGACGTCGGCGCCCGGCTTCATCGCGAGCTGGAAGCCGGTGGCGGTGTGCTGCACCTTCACCACCAACGAGCCCAGCAGCGGGCAGGCCGCCCGCTCGGCCGGAGCGATCTCCTTGCAGGCCGCGTCTTCGAAGGTCTCGAGCTTCTTCGCGGCGGCGAGGTGGGACGCGGCCAGCCGCAGCTCCGTGTCGGCGGCCATCTGGTGCTCCTGCGTCGGGTTGTACGAGAACTCGGGGTTCAGGCCCTCCGCGCGGCCCAGGGCGCCGCCTCGCGTGTCGGTTCTGGCCTCGCCGGGGTCGAACTGCGCGCGTTCCTGGCCGGCCCGCGCCGCGTGGATCGACGCCTCGTTTCGGTTCTCCGCGACCGTCAGTTGGTTGGGGTGGGCACAGCTCGCAAGCACGGCCGCCGCGACGAAGAAGAGTGAGCGCATGCCCCGCACGGTGCATTGCACGTGCCGACCCTCTGCCCAGCGCAGGGGTGAGCGGCCCTCACTCATATCGACGGAAGTGGGCTCCGATGTGATGGGGGCCCGGTGTGCAAGCGCCCGGAGTTCATCGGGGGGGCCGCTGGTCCGGAAGCTGCGATCACGGGTTTCACCATGAGACCCGGCAACGCGAAGCTTCTGGTGGTCGAGGACAGCGCCTCCATGCGCGCGTGCATCTGCGACCTGATGGTGGAGCTCGGCTTCGCGGGGATCGACGAGGCGAGCAACGGCCGCCGCGCGCTCGAGCTCTTCCAGCACACGCCCTACGACCTGGTGATCACCGACTGGCACATGCCGTACCTGAGCGGGCTGGAGCTGCTGCGCGCGATTCGCCGGGCCCCCGAGCGGAACGACACCCCGCTGGTGATCCTCAGCGGCGACGTGACGGCCCCGCGC
>JBBRUE010000077.1:0-13582 GCA_038248085.1 Myxococcales bacterium
CAACATCGACCAGTTCCGCTCGTGGCTGACGACCAACTCCACCTGCACCGGCATGGTGTGCAGTAGCCTCGCCCCGGCCATGCCTGCGTGCTGGGCCGGTGGTGCCAGCGGTGGGTGCTGGGTCGGGACGGGCGGCAGCGGTACCGAGCTGATCGTCGACTCCGCCGCCCGCGCGATGACCAACCTGACCCCGGTACCGGCGGCCGGTCAGCCCGACCTGGCAAACCGGTTCCGCAGCGGAGCGCAGGTCGTGGTCGTGCTCCTCGGCGACGCGGACGATCAGTCGGCATACACCGCGGCGCAGTTGTCGACCTTCTTCGGCACGCTCAACGGCACGCTCGGCGCGGCCGGCGTGAATCAGCGCATCAACCGCGTGGGCCCGGTGCCGGTGCACGGCATCATCTGTCCCACCGGCCAGACCTGCGGCGAGACCCAGCAGACC
Organism: Myxococcales bacterium; assembly: GCA_038248085.1. Classification (GTDB taxonomy): domain Bacteria; phylum Myxococcota; class Myxococcia; order Myxococcales; family Myxococcaceae; genus Archangium_A. The sequence goes on from JBBRUE010000077.1 coordinate 443, forward strand.
CCGCGTCGCAACGCGACCGTGATCACCGACCGTGGCGGCATCCGCGGCGACATCGGCAGCGCGGCGTCGATCACCAACGCGGTGGGGCTCATCATGAACTCCGCGATCGCCTCCGCCGGCTACCGCATGCAGAAGCCGCCGATCGGCGCCTCGGTCAAGGTCGCGATGGACGTGGTGTCGAACGCGACGTGCAACAAGAACGACATCCCGCGCAGCCGCACTGATGGCTTCGACTTCGACGGCATCAACCGGTCGATCTCGTTCTTCGGCGGCTGCCGGCCGGGCACGGGCGCGAGCGCCGCCGCCGTCTCGTACCGGTACTGGATCGACACCACCCCGAACCCCGGCGGCAACCCGCCTCCGTGCAGCACCGACACCACGTTCTACGACCCGACGGACCCCGACTTCTGCCGCGGCCACCTCGCCTGCAACCGCCTGACGAACACCTGCGAGTGCCCGGCAGACTGCGGAGGGAACCCGCCGCCCGGCAAGGTCTGCGACACCAACAAGCTGGTGTGCGACTTCGTCTGTACCAGCGACTGCGGCGGCACCTGCAGCCAGTTCCAGGTGTGCGACGTGGGCAGTTGCAGCTGTGGGTGCCGGCAGACGGCCTCGTGTCCGGTCGGCTTCCGCTTCCAGAACACCGGCGGCGTCTGTGGCTGCATCTGCGACACGGCGGCGCTCAACTGCGGGCCGACCTACAACGCCGACCCGGCGGCCTGCAGCTGCCTGTGCAAGTCGGACTGCGGTGGCTGTGCGGCGGGCACGACGTGCAACCAGTCGACCTGCAGTTGCACCGGGGGCATCAACTAGATTTCGCTGAAACGGAGGGCCCTCTCCCGGGATCAGGCGGGAGAGGAACTGGCCGTCCCCGGTCAGCTGGCGGCAGAGAACAGGGTCTGCGGGCTGTTCTGCAGGGCGCGGTAGCTCCGGTTGGCCTCGCGCAGCAGGTCTTCGCTGGTGCGAATGGTGTCCTGGGGGAACGTAGCGCCGCCGCACCGCGCGCCGACCCCCAGCGGGCCACTCGGGCCGTCGGCGACGATGTCCTTGATCACGTCGAGGATCCGCTGGCCCACCAGCTTCGCCCCGGGGAGATCGGTCTCGGGGAGCAGCACCACGAACTCATCGCTGTCGATGCGGAAGAGCCGGTCAGCGGTACGCAAACACCCCAGCACGCCCTGGAACAGCCGCGTGAGATACGCGTCACAGGCGTCGCGGCCCAGCTTGTATCGGAGCCCGGCGTAGTCATCGAACCCGAACATCAGGCAGCCCGCGGGGCGGCCGTAGCGGCGGCTGCGCGCGAGCTCGGCATCGAGGCTGGCCTTGAGCTGGGAATAGGTGCCCGCACCGGTGACGGGGTCGACGGCGCGGAACTGCGCCAGCTCCTCCTCGGCGTCGAAGAGCCGGCGGCGGTACTCGCGCACCATGAGCGCGGAGTTCATGCGGGTCTGCAGCTCGATCAGCTTGAAGGGCTTGGTGACGAAGTCGTCGGCGCCCAGCTCCATACCGCGGATCTTGCCGTCCATCTCGCCCATCGCCGTGAGGATGATGATCGGCAGCTCCGCGAAGCGGGCGTCCTCGCGGGCCCACTTGAGCACCGAGAACCCGTCCTTGAGCGGCATCATCAGGTCGAGCAGCACGAGGTCGGGAGCGTGGGTGGCGATCTGCTCCACCGCCTCGACCCCGTCGGCCGCTGCGATCACCCGGAAGTTGGACGACTCGCAGAGGTCCCGAAGCAGCATGCGCGTCGGGTCGTCGTCGTCGACGACGAGTACGAGCCGGTTGCTGAAGTCGAGGTCCTTGCGAATGGGCGGGGCCACGGCGCCAACCCTATCAGGCGTTCGCCACGGCGCCCTCAGGCACCTCGTCGGCGATGCGCCGGGTGCGGCCCTTGAGGAATTCGATGATCTCGGCATCGGTGCGGGCGTCGCCGGGCATGCGCACGAAGCGCCTGGCCAACCAGTCGTAGCGCTTGAGGAAGAGGAACAGCGAGACCATGAAGAAGTCGATGCCCTCGAACACGATGCAGCCTTCCTTGGCGTAGCGCTCGGTGTTCGCCAGGAAGTCCCCGGGCAACTCGGTCCAGTGGCGGGTCTGCTTCACGTGGTGGCCGATGTGGTACCCGTCGTTGAAGCAGCGCTGGTTGTAGTTGCTGTTGATGCAGGTGATCGAGTTCACGAAGCTGTCGCCCGGGCGGCTGGGGTCGATGAACGCGTGCTGGCCCCAGTTGCCCCACATCATCGCGAGGCGCATGACGAAGTAGGGCACGACGAAGGCCGCCAGGGTCGCCTGCCAGTTCACGAAGCTCATCCCCACCATGAACGAGACGTGGAGAAAGTCGGAGGTCATCGCGCGCTTGGCCATGGCTGGCCGGTTCTTCTTCAAGAAGTACTTCGTCAGCTGGTAGTGCCCGAGAAAGAGGAACCGGGAGAAGTACACCAGCCAGTCGAGGATGCTGTCGCGCTGGTAGCGCATGGTGCTCGACAGATCGTTGCGCAGGTTGTTCTCGGCGTGGTGCATGCCGACGTGGTGTTCCATGTACCCGGTGGGAATGCCGAAGAGCAGGCTCATCGCGTACGGCACGACGCGGTTGAGGATGCGCGGCGACTTGAAGAAGGGCCGGTGCATGGTGTTGTGCAACATGAGGATCGTCGGCGGCGCCATCCACGCCACCTGCAGCGCCCACACCGCCGCCGCCAGCCACCACGAGAACCGCACGTAGAGCGCGATCTGCAGCGGCGCGATGATCAGGAGGTTCTTGAGCACCAGGCGCACGAACACGGCGTCGCGCGGCTCGTACAGGTGGCCCTCGATCCATCGCTGGAAGGCGGTGGGGGCGTACTTCGGCTCGGTCTGCGGATCGGTGATGGTGGGTACAGTCATGGGGCTCCCGCCACCTAGGCCACCACCCGCCCTCGATGCAACTGCTCAGCCGGGCTGCCAGTCCCGGGTGCGGCTCTCGAAGCGGGTGAACTCCGCGAGGAAGACGAGGTCGACTGAGCCGATCGGGCCGTTGCGCTGCTTGGCGATGATCAACTCGACGGGGATGACCATGCTCTTGTTCTCGGGTGGGGGCGCGCCTTCTTCACCCTCGTCCTCTCGGTGGATGAACATCACCACGTCGGCGTCCTGCTCGATGGCGCCCGACTCGCGGAGGTCGGAGAGCATCGGTTTGCCGCCCTTGCGCTCTTCGACTTTCCGGTTGAGCTGGCTCAAGGCGATGATCGGCACGTTGAGTTCCTTCGAGAGTTGCTTGAGGGCGCGGGAGATCTCGGCGACCTCGAGCTGACGGCTCTCGACCTTGCCCTTCTGGTGCATGAGCTGGAGGTAGTCGATGACGATCAGCCCCAGCTTGCCTTCCTTCTGGGCGAGGCGGCGGGCCTTGGCGCGCAGGTCGAAGGACGACAGGCCGCCGGAGTCGTCGACGTAGAACTTGGTCTTGAAGAGCTCGTTGGCCGACTCGGAGATGCGCTCTTCGTCGGCGGGCGAGAGGCGCCCCCCGCGGAGCTTCTTCATGTCGACCTTGGCGTGGGTGGCCAGCAGGCGGGTCAGCAGCTGCACCGAGGGCATCTCGAGGCTGAACACCGCGACGGCGAGGTTCTCCTTGGCGGCCACGTGGAGCGCGAAGTTCATCGCCAGCGAGGTCTTGCCGATGCCGGGGCGCGCCGCGAGCACGATGAGCTCGCCGCCGTGGAAGCCGGTGAGGAGGTTGTCGAGGTCCACGAAGCCCGACGGGACGCCGGTGATGCCGCCGCCGCTCTGCTTCATCTTGTCGAGGAGGGTAAGCGCCTCCTCCATCAAGTCGGACATCGGGCGCAGGTCGCCGGTGCGGCGCTTCTGGGCGATCTCGAAGACCTTGCGCTCGGCCTCGTCGAGCAGCTCGGCGACGTCGCCGGTCTCCTGGCTGGCGAGGTCGAGGATCTCGCGGCCGGCGGTCGCCAACAGCCGGCGGGTCGCCTGGTTCTTGATGATCTTCGCGTACTCGACGGCGTTCTGGGAAAACGGGACCGCCTGGTCGAGCTGCGCGAGGTACCCGGGGCCGCCGGCCGCCGCGAGCTTGCCGTCGGTCTTCAACTGCTCGGCGACGGTGAGCGGGTCGATCTTCTCCTGGCGGTTGTCGAGGGCGACGATGGCCCGCAGGATGTCGGCGTGCGCCGGCACCGAGAGATCCTCGGGCGAGATGATCTGCTGGATGTTCGCCAGCACCGAGTTGTCCATCAACACGCTGCCCAGCACCGCGCGTTCGGCGGCGACGTCCTGGTAGTTGGCCGGCGTGCTCATGAGGGTCTCCTGCTGCGGAAAAAGAAAAACCGTGCGCCCCGGTGAAGGAGCGCACGGCTGAATACCAGATCAGCACGGGCGAAGATTACGCCTGCGCTTCACCCTCGACGTTCACGGTCAGGTTCGCCGTCACCTCGCGGTGCAGGCGGACCTCCACCGGGAACGCGCCGACGGCCTTGATGGGCTCCGGCAGGTGAATGAGCCGGCGATCGAGCTTGTGGCCCGCGGCGGCGAGCGCCTCGGCGATGTCGAGTGCCGTGACCGCGCCGAACAGCTTGTCCTGGCCGCCGACCTTGCGCTTGATCGTCACCTTCACGCCCTCGAGCTTCTTGGCCTGCTCCTGGGCGCCGCCCTTGAGCTTGACCTGGCGAAGTTCGATGACCTGCTTCTCGTGCTCCAGCTGCCGCACGTTCGCCGAGCTGGCAAGCATCGCCAGGTTGCGGGGCAGCAGGTAGTTACGGGCGTACCCTTCCTTCACGGTGACCAGTTCGCCCGACTTGCCGAGGTTGTAAACGTCCTCTCGCAGAATGACCTTCATGGCGTGCTCCTTCAGCTCGCGAGGACGAGGTAGGGGATGAGGGCGAGGCCACGCGACTGCTTGATGGCCTTTGCCACCGCACGCTGGTGCAGCGCGCAGTTGCCCGAAATGCGGCGGGGGATGATCTTGCCGCGCTCGGTCACGAAGTACTTGAGGGTCGACTGATCCTTGTAGTCGACCTTCGCGTTCTTGTCGGCGCAGAAGCGGCAGACCTTGCGGCGGGCGAACCCACCGCGGCCGCGCTTCTCGTCGCCACCTTCCATGTCCCCGTCGTTGTCCTTCTTCGCGGGGCGCTTCTTCTCAGGACTCATGGTGCTCATGTGTGATCTCCGGGCTGGCGCTTACGCGCCGAAGCCGCCCTCGTCGTCCATGTCGTTGTCGAAGCCGCCGAAGCCTTCACGCTCAGCGCCGCCGAACGGCTTGTTGTCGTCCACGTCGCCAGAGAGCTTGAGGTCTTCCTGGGGCTGGTGGGCTTCCGGGTTCACGTCGTCGGCGAGGCGCTTGCTCATGAAGCGGCTGACCTCGTCGAAGTTGCGAAGGTTGCGCTCGACTTCGGCGACCATCGCGGAACCACCGAGGTAGTGGGCGTGGATGTAGATCGCGCGCGGCTGCTTGGCGACCGGGTACATCGTCTTCTTCTTGCCCCAGATGGTGAAGCGGAGGAACTTGCCCCCGTCGCGGTTCACGATGACGCGAACCTTCTCCTTCACCTTGTCCACGTTCTCGTCGGTGAGATCCGGCTTCACGAGGAAGACCGTCTCGTACTCACGCAGCTTCGCTGCGCTCTTCACTGCTTCTGCCATGCTGTGACCCCTTGGGTTCTGCCCACGGCTTGAGCCGCGAGCGGGGAATCGATCACGGAATGTGACCGAAGGGCGGCGCTCCTACGCGGCGGGGTCTCCTGAGTCAAGCCGCGTCCCCGGGCTTCCCTTTCAAGCCGTTGGTTTCCCTCGCAGTTTCGAAGTGCAGGGGTAGTCACCGGTGGGTGGGAGTGCTATGCGCGCCCGCCGTTGCACCGCCGCACCAAGGGGACACTGCACATGACCGTGAGCTTGAGGAGCCTGAGCCTGGTGCTCGGAGCCGGGGCCCTGCTGGCCTCGCCCGCCTTCGCACAGCACGCCGACGGAGGCCTCGAGCCGAAGGTCGCCAACCCCGGAGATGGCGACGCGACGGTCATCCGCGAGTTGGTGGAAGACGACGCGGGCACGCCGACGCCGCTGCAGGTCGATCTCCCGGCGGAGAAGCAGGTCGCGGCGACGGGGAAGCTTGCGGAGGCCCCGAAGAAGGAAGGGGAGGGCGGCTGGGACCTGAGCGCCAACCTCGCGGCGTCGTTCCGAATCAACTACGGCGGGGCCACGCTCTTCCCCTTCGACGCGGACCGCACCACCTCGGTGATCGCCCCGCTCCAGACGCGCGTTCGCGTGTCGCCCGAGATTCGCCTGGGTGGGCTGGGGCTCATCGCGGAGGCCGACGCGGTCACTGGTGCGATCATCGGCATTCCGTCCGACACCCTGGTCGGTGACCGCCAGCCGGTGCCGCACATTCGCGCGCTGGAGTTGCGGAAGATCTACCTCGAGTACAAGTGGGCCACCGGCGCCTTCCGGGTCGGGCAGCAGACCTCGCAGTGGGGCCTGGGTCTGCTCGCCAACGACGGCAGCAGGGACGCGGAGGCCGGCGACTTCGGCCAGGCGAACTTCGGCAACCTGACCTACCGCGCGCTGCTCTCGGCACGGCCGCTGTTCGGGAAGGGCGGCCGCTGGCGCGCGTTCGAGGTGGCCCTCGCGGCGGACCTCATCGTCCACGACAACCTGGCCGATTTCTCGACGGGCGACCGCGCGTTCCAGGGCGTACTCGCGCTGCGCTTCAACAAAGACGCGGAGAACAACTTCGGCATCTACGGGGTGTACCGGAACCAGCGGAACCTCTTCGTCACCGACGGCGGCAAGGCCACCGACGTGGTGGTGATCGACTTCGCCGGTCGCTGGCAGTTGCTCAAGCGCCGCAACCGCGAGTTCAAGGTCGGCTGGGAGTTCGTCGGCATCACCGGCACCACCACCCAGGCCCGCAATGAGAACGCGTCGATCCTGAAGGTCGGCCAGTTCGGCATGGCCCTCAAGTCGACCTACCGGGTCGGCCGCACGTACATCTACCTCGACGGCGGCTACGCCTCGGGCGACCAGAACCCGTCGGACGACAAGGTCGAGAATTTCCGTTTCGACCGCGACTACAAGGTTGGCCTGGTGCTCTTCGACCAGGTGATGGCCTACCAGTCGGGCCGTTCGGGCGTGCGCGCGTCGGACCCCACCCTCGCGGGCGTCGCGCCGGAAGGCGCCGACCTGATCGGCACCGCGGGCTCGATCTCCGGCGCCTGGTACCTCTTCCCCCGCGTGCGCATCGCGATGGCCGATTGGCTCGACGCGTTCGGCGGCCCGCTCTTCGCGTTCGGCACCGCGAAGCTGACCGACCCATTCAACACCCGCATCAACGGCGGCACCTCGCTCAACCCGCTGGGAGGCCGCCCCGGCAACTACCTCGGCACCGAGCTCGATCTCGGCGTGCAGGCGCGGTTCAAGCCGATCCCCGAGTTGCTGATCTCGCTGACGGCCGAGGGGGGCTTGTTCCTCCCCGGTGACGCGTACACGCTTCCGGCCGGTGGGGTGATGCCGCCGGTGGCCTTTGGTCGGCTCCGCCTGGGCGTCAGCATCTGACTTCGTCGAAGGAGATGAACATGAAGCGAATTGCCCTGCTGTCTGCAGTCGTGGTCGCGAGCTGTGCCTCTCCTGAAGGGAAGGGGCTGATGGAGACGGGCTCCGGCACTGGCGCCGAGGTCACCTTCGACGTGTTCGCCAAGCCGCTGCCGAACATCCCGATGCCCAATGACTTCGCGACGCGCTTCGACGCCAGCTCGCCGACGAAGCGGCGCATCAACGCCTCGATGGCGGCGTCGACCAAGTGGGAGCGCGCGACCCGCGGCACGCTCGACCAGCTCGATGGCTGGGGCACCTACCAGAGCATCACGGTGGCGTTTTCCAAGCCGCTCGACGTGCTCAACCTCATTCGCCGGCACCAGGGGGACGACTACGATCCGCGTGACGACGCGGCGTACCTGATCGACATCACCCGCGACTCGCCCGACTTCTGCAAGCGCACCCCGCTCGACATGGGCGAGGGGAACTTCCCCATCGTCCTCGAGCGCCCGGGCTACTTCGACAACGACCGCGAAGGCGACCAGCTGCTCTTCGACGACCGCGAGGAAGACACCAACCGCAACGGCCAGCTCGACCCCGGCGAAGACCTCGACATGGACGGGGTGCTCGACCACCCCAACACGCTCTACCCGGGCGACTCGACCTTCAAGGCGCTGCCGTTCTACGAGCGCGAGACGCGCACCCTGATCATGAAGCCGGTGCTGCCGCTGCGCGAGCGCACGACCTACGCGGTGGTGCTCACCAAGCGCCTGGTGGACGAAGACGGCCGCCCGGTGAAGTCGCCCTACGCGTACATCAACCACACCTCCCAGACGAAGCAGCTCGAGCCGCTCGCGGGGTGCTTGCCGACCTTCGGCCTGGGTCTCGAGGACGTGGCCTTCACCTGGGCGTACACCACGCAGAGCATCAACGCCGACTACATCGCGGTACGCGACGGCATGTACGGCCTCGGGCCGATGAAGCGGCTGGCCACCGAGTTCCCCGCAGAGGTCTCGAAGATCATGACCCTGCGCGACTCGATGCCGGGCTCGACGGTCAACGTGCGCATCGTCACCGGCGAGCAGTTCCGCGGCGCGGCGCTCGACCTGCTCAAGCAGCTCAACGGCGGCGGGGCCCTCGACGCCTCGATGCAGCAGGTCGCCGATCACCACAAGTTCATCGACTACCACGTGGTGTTCCAGTTCACCGCGCCCCAGTTCTTTCCGCGCTACGAGGCTGACGGGAAGACGCTGCTGCCGCTCTACAAGCAGATCATCGACATCGACCCGGTGAGCGGCGCGGCCTTCACCCGGCCCGAGACGATCACCGTGTGGCTGACGGTGCCGAAGAACCGGCCCAACGGCCCCGCCCCGGTGGTGATCCTCGGGCACGGCTACACCGGCAACAAGCTCGACCCGCTCTTCTACGGCGGCTTCTTCGCGCGCTACGGCCTGGCCACCATCGGCATGGAGAACGTGAGCCACGGCGTGGGCCTCGACCCGACCGACCTCCAGCTCGCGCGGGCGTTGCTGGCGGGCAAGGGGCTGGGGAACATGTTCGACGCGATCGCGCTCAACGATCGGGCGATCGATCAGAACCGCGACGGCATCAAGGACTCCGGCGCCGACTTCTGGACCAGCTACATCCTCCACACCCGCGAAGTCGTGAAGCAGTCGGCGCTCGACTACATGCAACTGGTCAAGCTCATCCGCGGCTTCGATGGCGCGAAGCACTGGGACTACGACGCCAACAAGGACGGGAAGGGCGATCTCGCGGGCGACTTCAACGGCGACGGCGTGCTCGACATCGGCGGAGGGGCCCCGATTCACATCACCGGCGGCTCGCTGGGCGGCATCATGAGCGCGATCATGTCGGGCCTCGAACCGCAGATCGACGTGGCCGTGCCGGTCTCGGGCGGCGCAGGCTTGCCCGACATCGGTGTCCGCTCGATCCAGGGCGGGGTGCGCGAAGCGGTGAACCTCCGCATGCTGGGGCCACTGTTCACCACGACCCGCAACGCGGCCGGCCAGCTCGAGGCGTGGCAGCTGTTGCCGAACCTCAACGGACTGGGGCGGGTGAAGCTCGGGCCGGTCGACGCCACCCTCGTCGAGGGCGACACCGCGGTGCTCTTCAACCTCACCACCAACGAGAAGCGGTGCGCCCGCGTGGGGGCCAACGGGCTGCTTCGCGCGGCGGTCAGCTCCGACGAGAACGACCAGTGGCGGCTCGCGGTGTACTCCGGCGCGCTGCCTCCCAAAGCCCTCGACGGCTGCGAGGTGCCCGACGATGCCGTCCCGTACTGGATGATGGACACCTTCGCGGTCGACGCGAAGTTCCAGGGCCTCGAGCACAAGGCCGGCGACCCGCTGATCGCGATGGGCGACGGCTTCGGGTTGCGCCGCCAGTCTCCGGAGATCCGCCGGTTCCTCGGCCTCGCGCAGTTGGCGATCGAGCGCGGCGATCCGGTGAACTTCGTCCCCAACGCCGAGCGGCACCGCATCTTGCGCTATGGCACGGGTGAAGAGGTCTCGACGCGCATGGTGGTGGTCAACACCATCGGCGACATGAACGTGCCCGTGGCGTCGGGCGCCGCCATCGCGCGCGCTGCGGGCATGATCGACCTGTTCGCGGCCGACCCCCGCTACGGCAAGACGCCGAACCGGGTGCTCATCGACAACGGCGTGCTCGAAGGCGTCGAGCGCGTGGGGCGCTACCAGAACTCGAAGGGCGAGGACGTGCTGATGGACATCGAGCACTTCTCGGCGCTCTCGGGGACCGAGGACGGCTTCGACGTGCCGCGGCTCAACCCGCCGCTGCGCCTGGTCAAGCCCTCGGAGCGCGTGGGCGGCGTCACCGGCGTGATCTTCCCCATGGTGGTCCCAACAGGCCGCCACGGCTTCGACACGCCCGACCCGTCACTCCCGTTCAACCTCGGCGCGGTCATGCTCAATATGTTGGGCCGCTACCTCCAGAGCGACGGCACGGAACTCCACATGGAAGGCTGCATGGAATCGAGCACCTGCTCCTGGGTGCCGCCGATGCCGGCGGACTGAAGGCCGCATGCGTTCACTGCTCGGCTTCGTGGTGCTGTGCACGCTGGCGGCCTGCAAGTGCGGGCCGTCGGTGGCGAAGGTCAACCCGTCCCTCGGCGTGAGCCCTCCAGGCCTCGACTTCGCGCAGGTGAAGGTCGGTGACTCGAAGCAGCGCACGGTGCGGCTGGAGGCCCAGACGCCGACCGCGGTGACGATCACCTCGATCACCCTCGAGGGGGTCGGTGCGGCCGCCTACCGCCTGGGCATGGCTCCTGCGCAGGTGGACTCGCTGGGCAATGCCACGTTCATCATCACCTTCACCCCGCCAGCGGTCGCCGCGTTCACAGGCAGCGTGGTGATCAACAGCAACGATCCGGATCGCCCGGCGACGCGCATCGCGCTGGCCGGGGAGGGCGCCGAGCCGAAGATCGAGCTCACCCCCGACTGCCAGGTCGCGCGCGGCTGCACCGGCACGGTGGTCGTCGAGCCCCCGTCGATCGATTTCGGCATGGAGCCGCTGGTCCGCCTCCTGCCGCAGGACCCGACGAAGCTCCCGACGCTGGTGGTGGTGAACGCCGGCGCGGTGCCGCTCCAGGTGACCGGCGTGCGCTTCGGAGGCATTGATGCCGCTGCCTTCACCATCGCCGGCAACATGGCCTTCCCCGACGGGGGCGTGTTGCTCGAGGCGTCTGCGGGCTTCAACGTCCCGCTGCGCTTCGTGCCCACCAGCGAGCAGCAATCGAGCTACAGCGGCGAGGTCGTCATCACCTCCGACGATCCCACGACGCCGAGACTCACCGTGGCGCTGCGGGGCACGCTCAAGCCCAACGCGCCGCCGATCGTCTGCGCGAACCTGGTGCGGGTGGTGCCCCAGCTCATTGGCGATGCGCCGCGCGACTACGGCTCGGCGGCCGAGTGGGCCACGCTCACCATGCCCCCGACGAATGGCTACGACTTCACCACCCGGCGCGACGTGCGGCCAGACGAGCTGGTCGTCTTCAACGCCACCTCCGACAGCGCCGACGTGACGAAGTGTTCGACCGACCCCGAAGACGGGCGCACGGGCCTGACCTACCGCTGGCGCCTCACCTCAACGCCGCGCGGCGCGCAAAACCTGGCCATCGCGGGGGCGGCGACGTCGCAGGCCCAGCTCCGGCCGGTGGCGACGGGCGAGTACACCCTGGAGCTGACCGTCACCGACTCGCGGCTCAGCGCCACCACGGTGACGATGCGCTTCGCGGTCGCCATCAAGCAGGACTTCGTCGCTCAACTGCAGTGGGACGGCTACGCGGGTGTCGACCTCGACGTTCACCTCATCAGGCCCTCGGCCGTCACCGGGGCCGACCCGTTCACCGGTGCGTTCTCGTTCTTCAACGCGGGTACGGCGAACAAGACCTCGGGCGATCTCAACGGCTTCGCCCGCCGCACGCGCGATAACAACCTGGGCGCCGGCTACGATTTCGACTGGGGCCAGCCGGGCGCGTCGGACGATCCGACCCTCAACCTCGACGACGTCGGCACCGGCCAGCTCATCGAGAACGCGTCGCTCAACTACCCTGAGCACGACCCGCGGTGCGCGACGAGCGCCTGCACCTACCGGGTGATGGTGCACTACTTCAGAGACGCGCGGGCTCCGGCGGCGCCTCCCTCGTGCGTGGTGGATGGGGGTGTCGGGTGCCTGGATGGCGAGAGCTGTGGGTGCGCTTCCGATTCCCGCTGTGTCGCCGCGAGTGCTCCCGCGGGGTCCACGGCGACGGGCTCGGGCAAGTGCTACGAGGCGCCGAAGCCGGTGGTGCGCCTGTTCTTCAAGGGCAGTCCGACGCCCGCCACCATCATTCCGCTCGACGCCCTGATGCCGGCCGACGCCGTGCCGCTCGGGGCGCCGTGCAAGCTGTGGCACGTGGCCGACGTCGCGTGGCCGGCGCTGACCGCGATCGGCTCGCTGCCGGATGGGGGCACCCCGCCTCCCGTGGTGACGGTGATCGGCGCCGATGGCACGGGCCGGGTGACCACGCCCTCGTTCGCGCGTTTTGGGAGCCGGCCGTCAGGTGGGCTGCAGTGCACCACCGACTCGACGCAGAACGCCATCGACTGGTACTCGCGACAGCCCTGAGGCGTCCGGAAAAAAAACCGGGCGCTCCATCGACTTCATGGAGCGCCCTGAAAAGAGGGACGGGCCAGCGAACCGACCCGATCCCGTGAACCCTGGAGGGGAGGGGGAACCCCAGGGTCCAACTCTTGTAATCTCAATCAGGACAACAGAACCGAAGGTCGCTGCATTCCATGGGCCTGCTTACAGCTCCAATCATAAGGGTCCCGAGGGTCATGAGCAACTCGCGGTCAAGTGAAAAGAGAAATCGCTGAATCAGCTTAGAGATCAGCGGGTTCAGCTACTTGAAGAGGCACTCTGGCGCTCTTTTCGCCGGCTCGTGCCCTCCAGACGGGCAGTCCTTCTCGCGGTTTCGGGAGGGCCGGACAGCATGACGCTGCTGTCGGCCTCGGCGCGAATCGCGGGGCGGCTGGGTCTGACCTTCGAGGCGGCGACGGTGGATCACGGCCTGCGGCCTGAGTCCGCGGGGGAAGCGAGGCGGGTCGCCGCACG
>JBBRUE010000078.1:0-13577 GCA_038248085.1 Myxococcales bacterium
GCCGGAATTGCAACATCGAGTCCCTTCGCGGCGAGGGGGCAGTAGCCTCTGGCGGGTGCGTGACCGGGTGCAGCGAAGGGCAGGTATCGCCGGGGCCGCGCGCCGATGAAGGAGGCCGAGCAGCAGCTGCGCACCCGCGCCGCCCTCTCCACCGTGCGCTCCGTGCTGGGGGCGCTCATCCTCGTGGCCTTGCTCGGCTCGATCGCCTCGGTGCTCACCTACCGCGCCGACGTCACCGAGGCTCGAGGCCAGGTGCGCCAGCGCGTCGCGTAGCAGGGCCGCCTCTACGCCGACTCGCTGGGGCTGCACTTCGACGTGCTGCGTGCCGAGCTCGAGCGCCTGGCCGACCGCGGCTTCCCCGCCCTGGCCGTGCGCGACGCGACGGTGCTCGACGGCATTCGTGAAGACCGCGCCCTGTTCACCGTCGGGGTGGTGCTCTTCGACCTCAGCGGCCGCGTGGTGTGGAGCGAGCCCGAGCTGACCCTCGGCCCCGACGTGCAGAGCCAGCCGTGGTTCCAGACGTTGCTCGGGCTCGAGCGCTCGACGGTCGACGAACTCGCTGTCGACGAGTCGTCTCGGCTGGCGGTGGCGCTGCCGGTGCGCGACGGCGAGAAGCTGGCCGGGGTGCTGGTGGGCGTGGTCGGCGGGAGCGATCGGCTGCTCTACGGCGTGGAGGGGCCGGGTGAGCAGCTGTTGCTCCTCTCGTCGCGCGAGCGCGTGGTGCTGCCCCTCGCCGAGCCCAGCTGGAGCCAGTCGGAAGACTTTGGGGCGCGCGTCGAAGCGCTCCGCGCCTCGGGCGGAGAGGTCACCTGGACGCTCGACGGATACCAGGTGATGGCTGAGGCCTTCGCCGTGAAGAACACCGGGCTGCAGGTGCTGGCCATCGAGAGCGAGGAGGTCTCCGTCGCGCCCATTCGCCGCCGGCTCAACTTCCAGCTCGCGTTCCTGCTGGTGGTGCAGCTCGTCGCGCTCGGCGCCTTCGTGCTCTTCCTGCGGCGCACGTGGCGGGTGTTCCTCGAGGCCGAGAAGCGCTTCGCCGAGCAGGAGAAGATGGCGGCCCTCGGCACCGCGGCCAGCCTCATCGCCCACGAGGTGAAGAACTCGCTCAACGGGCTCAAGGCCGCGACCTCACTGCTCGAGACCGGCGGCGACCCGGGGCTCGTCTCGCGCACCGTCACCGGGCAGGTGGAGCGGCTGGGCCACCTCGCGCGCTCGCTGCTCTCGTTCTCCAAGCCCAGCGAGCTCCGCCGGGTGCCGGTGCAGCTCGACGCGCTCGCAGCGGACACGGTGCGGGCGCTGAGCGTGCTGCCGGAGTGGCCGGAGGCCGAGGTGGCCACCGAGCTCACCCCGCAGGTGATGCTCGAGAGTGACCCCCTGTTGCTCACCACCGCGGTCGACAACCTGGTGCGCAACGCCATCGAGGCCGCGGTGGCCGCCAAGGACCTCGGCCGGGTGACGCAGCCGCGGGTGACGGTGCGTGTGCTGCGGGACGGTACCGACGCGGTGCTCAGCGTGGAAGACAACGCGGGGGGCGCGCCGGCCGAGCTCGACACCCGGCTGGGCGAGCCCTTCTTCACCACCAAGCCGCGCGGCATCGGGCTGGGGCTGTCGATGACCTTGCGGGCGGTGGAGCAGCTCGGGGGCACGCTGCGCTTCGTGCGGCTCGAGACGGGCAGTCGGTTCGAGCTCCGGTTGCCGCTGTGACGCGGCATCCCGCTGGGAACGGGCGGCGATGCGCCCGCGGGTGATGGACCAACGGGCCGCGCCGGGTTTCGTGCGGCACCGGCAGTCGGTTCGAGGTGCGCGTCCTTTGGGCTGGGACCTGGCGGGTCGATGCGGGTGCGGGTGCTGGAGCAACCCGGGAGTACGCTGCGCCTCGTGCGGCGTCGCTTCGGGCCGCTGAGAGAAAGGGCTGCACGCGATGCTGACCACGCTGCTCGTCGATGATGATCGCGCCTTCTCCGCCGTCGCCGCGGCGACCCTGCAGCGCGAGGGGTTGCCGGTGACCGTGGCCCACTCGCTCCACGAGGCGCGCAACCTCATCGCGCAGAAGAGCTTCGACCTCGTCATCCTCGACCGCCGGTTGCCCGACGGCGACGGGCTCCAGGCGCTGCCGGAGATCCGCGCGGCGCTGCCCGGCGCGGTGGTGGTGATGGTGACGGCGCACGGCGACATCGCCTCGGCGGTCGAGGCGATCCGCCTGGGCGCCGCCGACTACCTCGCCAAGCCGATCGAGCTGACCGACCTGCTGTTCAAGGCCCGTCGCGCCGCTGACGAGATTCGCCTGCGCGACCGGCTCCAGCACGCCGAGGGCGCGCTCTCGACGCGGCGCGGGCTGATCACCCCGGTCTCGCCCCCGATGAAGGCGGTGGTCGAGACCCTCGAGCGCATCGCCGCCACCAGCCCGCGCAGCCCGGTGCTGCTGCTGGGCGAGACGGGCTGCGGCAAGGAAGCGCTCGCCTGGCATCTCCACCAGCGCAGCTTCGGCGCGGCGATGCCCTTCATCCAGCTCAACTGCGCCGCGCTGCCCGACTCGCTGGCAGAGAGCGAGTTGTTCGGCCACGAGAAGGGCGCCTTCACCGACGCCAAGGCGACCCGGCGCGGGCTGGTGGAGCTCGCGGCGCGCGGCACGCTCTTCCTCGACGAGGTCGGGGAGCTGTCGTCGGCGCTGCAGGCGAAGCTGCTCACGTTCCTCGACGGCGGGCGCTTTCGCCGGCTGGGCGGGGCGAGCGAGCTGAGCAGCTCGGCGCGCGTGGTGGCGGCGACCAACCGCGACCTCGAGCGGCAGGTGAAGGAAGGCCGCTTCCGCGAAGATCTCTGGTTCCGGCTCTCGGTGTTCCGCATCGAGGTTCCGCCGCTGCGGGCGCGCAAGGAAGACATCGCGCCGCTGGCCGAGGGGTTGTTGCCCCGGGTGGCCGGGGAGCAGGGGCGTCGACAGGTGCCCCGGCTGTCGGCGAGCGCGCTCTCGCGCCTCGAGCGCTACCGGTTCCCGGGCAACGTGCGCGAGCTGCGCAACATCCTCGAGCGCGCGCTGGCGCTGGAGTCGGGCGAGGAGCTGTCACTCGATTGGTTGGTGACGCCCGAGGTGAGCGGCGTCACCGCGACCGGCTTCGTGTCGGGCGAGGTCGAGACGCTCGACGCGCTCGAGCGCCGGTATGCCCGCTGGGCCCTCGAGCGCCACGCGGGGCGGCGGCTCGAGACCGCGAAGGCGCTGGGCATCTCGCACCCGACGTTCAACAAGCTGGTCCGCGAAGACTGAGGCTCAGGGCACGTTGACGATGCTGTTGGTCGGGGCGAACACGCACGAACTCATCGCGCCGAAGGTCACCGTTCCGACCACCCACATGTCCTTGAGGCGGTTCATGCTGCGGGTCTGCGTCGTCTTGAGAATGCCGCCGCAGTAGATCTTCACCGTCGAGTTCACCGCGGTGGGCGAGGCCGACCACGAGTACATGTGGACCCCGACCGTGTACGCGATGTTCTGGATCGGCGCGTTGATGCGGGTGTTCTCCGGGCCCCGGCCGGTGATGTCGTCGCGGTCGAGGTTGGGGTCTGACTGCACGCCGCCGGTCCACGTCGGGGAGCGGTTGAGGTAGTCGCAGTCCCACGTGGTGTTGAACCAGCTGGAAGAGCTCGTGCCCGCGCCCGCGTTGGGGTGCAAGAGGTGGAGATCCTGGTCGTTGGGGCGATCCCACGTCAGCTCGATCCACAGGTCGCCGTTGGGGTTGACGGTGATGGGGGTGGTGCACTGCGAGGTGCCGCCGAGGCCGTCCGAGACGTTGAAGGTCACCAGGTGCGTGCCCACCACGTCAGCGAAGTAGGTGGTGCTGGTGCAGCTCGTCGGCGCCGAGAAGGTGCCGTTCGAGGTGGCGGGCCGGGTGGCGGCCGCCCAGCTGCAGGTCACCGCGCCGGGCGCCATGATCGTCGGCGCGAGGGTGACGGTGGAGTTGGCGTTGACGTTCATCGCCGGCGGGCACGTGGCGACGACGCCGCAGCTCGCGGTGGTGCGCGCGATGCCCGTGCCGTGCAGCGGGATGTTGTACGGCACGGTCTGGGTGCCCTGCTGCACCGTGACCGTCAGCTCGCCCGTGGCCAGGCCGGTGACGTACGGGCGGAAGCGCAGCAGCACGGTGCGCGAGGCGCCGGGCAGAATCACGCCGCCCGCGGGGGCCGAGGTGATGGCGAACTGCGGGCAGCCGCCGACCGTGCTGCAGGTGCCCGAGCCGGCCGGGGCGTTCGCGCCCACCGAGAGCACGGTGGAGTTCAGCGTCACCGAGGTGGCGCAGGTGTTGGTGATGGCCAGCGCCCGCTCCGGCGAGCCGCACTCGAGCTGGGTGTCGAGGAAGTCGAGCGGCGAGGGGGCGATGGTGAGGCACGCCGGCGCGAGCGTCGCGCTGAGCTGCACCAGGGCCTGTGACGCGCCCGGCGTCGAGACGTTGAACACCGCGTCGCCGGTGACGGTCAGCGCGGTCTGCGACATGACCAGCGGCTGGGCGCGCACGCTGATGGTGGTCGACTGCCCCGCGTTGAGCATCAGGTCGATGGGGTTGGACGGAATGGTGAAGGTCGGGTCGCTGGTCGGCGAGAGCCCCAGGCCGTTGAAGTAGCAGACCTCACTGGCCGCGGTGCCGAGGTTGGTGAGCGTGAAGGTGAGGTCGCGCACCTGGGGCATGTTCATCAGGCCGAAGGCGAGGTTGGTGGGGGCCACCGAGTAGTTGCACGGCGGCGCGATGATCGCCTCGGCGGTGATGCGCACCTTCACCTCGGGGCTGACCACGTCGTTGGAATAGATGGTCAGTTCCCATTCCTTGAGGCCGGCCGTCGCGGGGATGACGCGGATCGGCAGGTTGAGCGCGCGGCCGGCGGTGGCCTCGATGCCCTGCGCGGGATCGTAGAGCGAGGTGGGCAGGGTGTTGCTGCACGCGTTGCCCGCAAGATCCCACTCGCCGACGCAGAGCTCGTCGTCGGTGCCGTTGATCGAGCGCACCGAGAAGTAGGTGGGGCCCTGGCCGAGGGCGCCGAGCATCAGGTTGGCGCGCGGATCGGCCGGGGTGGGGCGGTTGCCGATGTTCGCCACGCGCAGCGTGCGCTGCGCGAAGGTGCCGGGCATCGAGCCGGGCGTGAAGCCGATGCGGCCGACGGCGAAGACCGGCGAGGGGCGCACCTCGATGCGCGGCCCGCCGCCGAAGCCCTTGAGCGAGACCGAGAGGCCCGGCTGTGACGACAGCGAGGTCGCGGCCTGCAGCTGGCCCGCGCGGGGCCCGAGGATGGTGGGGCGGAACTCGAGGGTGGTCACCGCGGAGCCGTCGGTCCAGGTCCCCATCGCGTCGCGCTGCGCGGCGGGCACCACGAGCGTGGTGAGATCGTTGGGCGCGGCGGCGGTCACCACGAAGACCGGGTCGGAGGTGCGGAGGTTCGAGAGCTCGGCGGCGATGCTGCAGGCGTTGGCGAAGGTGACCTTGCCCTGGCCCACCGCCGCGGGAGGCACGGCGCCAAAGTGCAGCCCCAGGCCCTGCGGATCGTCCGGCGGCTCGGCCTTCCACGAGAGGCAGGAGTTCACGCCGCGGCCCTTGAGCTGCACGGTGCGCTGCGGGCAGGCCTCGGCGCGGCGGACGATGATCTCGCCGTTGAAGTCGCCGGGCACGGAGGGGCGGAAGGTGATGGTCATCTTCGGGGCGGTGTTCGCCTCGACGAGGAGCCGGTTGCCCATGCCCAGCCCGGTGACGTCGAACACCCCGACCGGCGCGCCGGTGACGCCGCCCGCGGTCACCATCACCGGCGCGGCGCTGTCGTTGCGCAGCTCGAGGTCAGACCCGAGCGACGAGCGCAGCGGCACCGAGCCGAAGTCGATCACCGCCGGGAGCTCGCACTGGCCCGCGACGGCCCGGCCGACCAGCGTCAGCGGCGCCGCGGCAGCGCCCTGCGGTTTGAGGTCGAGGTCCGACTCGTAGTCGATGAGGTTCTGCCCGTCGGTGATGGGCGGGGTGAAGGCCACGGTGACCGCGGTGCGCTCGGTGGGGTTGAGCTCGGTGGTCGCGTCCCAATGCACTTCGAACACCGGGTTGGGCGCGAGCTGGAAGTTGAGCGTGGTGGGCGCGCCCATCAGCTGGGCGAACTCCGACATGGTGAAGGCCGCGCGGCCGACGTTGCGCACGAAGAGCTGCTGCTCGCGGCGCGCGCCCATCGTCGTGCTGGGGAACTCCACGCGGGCCTTCGAGTCACCCTCGATGCCGGCCGCCGTCTCCCATTCCCAGCGCACTTCCCCGGCGACGCCGGAGGTCACCGGGGTGCGGCACTCGCAGCCGACGATGATGACGGACAGCCACAGAACGAGAAGACGGTGGGTTCGCACGGGCCGCGGCTCTAGCACGCGCGAACCGATCTCCGGAAAGGGGGCCCCCCGGCCCGTTCTGCCCCCTCTCTTTCTCAGCGGCTGAGAACGAAACTTCCTTTCAGGTGGGGGTGAAGAGTTCTTTCACTGGGGGATCTCGCTTCTTGTCGATCCAGGTGGTTGGCGCTGGCCCGCGGCGTGGAGTGGGGCCGGTGCATGTGGTCCCTGATGACGTGTGTCGTGGTGCTGGGGGCGACGGCCCCGCTCGAGCTCTCGACGCTGGGTGAAGGCAAGGCGTTGCCGGAGCTGGTGTGGCGGCAATCGCCCGAGCTGCAGGCCGCGCGGATCAAGGTGGCGCAGGCCGAGGCCGAGCGGCGCAAGGCGCTCCGGCTGCCGAACCCGGGGCTCGATCTCTCGGTCAACACGCTGCCGGTGGGGCCGCTGAACCCGCCGGGGTTGCAGGAGCCCTTCCTCAACGTGCCCAACGTCGCGGTGGGGCTCTCGGTGCTGCTCGAGCTGGGCAAGCGCGGACCGCGGCAGGAGGCGACCGCGGAGGCCGCCCGCGGCGCGGCGCTCGACGCCCTGGACCAGGTGCGGCGCAAGGTGCTCGACCTGGAGGACGTCATCGGGGACGTGGCGGCCGCGCAGGTGCGGGTCGACGCGCTGGTGACGCTGGGCGAGGACGCGCGGCGGCTGACCGCGCTGCAGCAGTCGCGCGCCGACAAGGGCGACGCGTCGGATCTCGACGCCGACCGCGCGCGCCTCGAGCTGGAGACGACGCTGACCGCGCTGGGCGAAGCGAAGGAGCTGCTGGCCGCGACGCTGCGCCAGTGTTCGGACACGGTGTCCACGCCGTGCGTCGGCTTCACCGGCACGGCGCAGGCCGCGGCGTGGCTCGAGCGGCGCTTCGAGCACTCCGGGGAGCTGCCGGTGGGCCGGCCTGACTTGAGGGCGCTGGAGGCCGCGGTGCGCTCGGCGCGGGCGGCGCAGCTGCTGGCGGCACGTGGGTGGATCCCGGACCCGACGCTGCGCGTGGGCTACGTGCGCGACCAGTTCGTCGCCTCGGGGAACCAGCAGAACAGCCTCTTCGTCGGCGTCTCGCTGCCGCTGCCGATCTTCCAGCATGGCCAGGATGACGCCGAGGCCGCGGCAGTGGCGGCCCTCAGCGCCGAGCGCGCGCGGGACCAGTTGCTGGCGACGGCGCAAGCGCAGCTCGGGCAGCTGGGCGCCGAGGTGACGAGCGTCGAGTCGCGGCAGCAGCGCATCCGCGAGCAGGCGCTGCCGCTCGCGCGGAGCGTCGTCGATCGGCTCGACGCGGCGGTGGTGCGCGGCGCGGCCCCGCTGCAAGAGCTGCTGCTCGCGCGGCGCTCGCTGGCCGAGCTGCTGCTCACCGCGGCCGAGTTGGACCGCACCGTCTTTCATCTCCACGTCGCGCGCGCGCGGCTGGAAAACTCACTCGACTCGCTCCCGGAGCTGACGCCATGAAGAACGCACACGACACCTTCTCCCTCGCCCCGCACCAGCGGGGAGCGGGCCGGGGTGAGGGGCCGTCGCACCTGCCGCTCTCGCTCACCCTGTGCTCGCTGCTCGCGCTCGCTGGCTGCAAGAAGCCGGCAGAGCTCGACGCCGCGTCGCTGATCAAGGCCGACGCGCTGGGCGTGACGCTCTCCGCCGACGCCCCGCAGTGGAAGTACGTCGAGCTCTCGGTGGCGACCCTGGGCCCCGCGCTCTCGCCGCTGCCGGTGCCCGGCCACGTCGACCTCGACCCCAAGCGCACGGCCTCGGTGGGCGTGCCGTTGCCCGGCCGGGTGGAGGCGGTGCTGATCCGCCTCGGGAGCCGGGTGAAGCAGGGCGAGAAGGTGCTCTCGGTGCGCAGCGGCGCCTTCGCCGAGCTCGACCGCGAGACCGAGGCCGCGCGCGCCCAGGTGGCGGTGCGGCAGCGCCTGGTGCAGCGCGCCCGCGAGCTGTTCGAGCTCAAGGCGGCCCCGCAAAAGGAAGTGCTCGCCTCGGAGGCGGAGCTCAAGGACGCCGAGCTGACCCTCAAGGCCGCGGAGTCGAAGCAGCGCAGCCTCTCGGTGACCGCCGAGGGCGACAACCTGTTCTGGGTGCGCGCCCCGCGTTCGGGCACGGTGGTGGAGCTCGAAGTCTTCGCCGGCCAGGAGGTGGGGCCCGATCGCGAAAAGCCACTCCTGCGCCTGTCGGATCTCGACGAGGTGCTGGTGATCGCCGACGTACCCGAGAGCGACGTGCGCGACGTGCAGCTCGGCGAGGCCGTCTCGATTCACCCTCAGGGCGGGGAGTTCCGCGACGGGGTGGTGGAATACATCAGCGAGGTCGTCGAGCCCCGGCGCCGCACCGTGGAGGTCTGGGTGCGCGCGAAGAACGCCGATCGCCTGCTGCGGCCCAACGGCTTCGTGGAGGTGGTGATCAAGCCCGATGCGGTGGCCGAGGTGGTGAAAGTGCCCGACGTGGCGGTGGTGACCCAGGGCACGCGCTCGGTCGTCTTCGTCGCCACCTCGCCCGGCCGGCTCGAGCCGCGGCCGGTGACGCTGGGCCGTCGTCGCGACGGCATGACGGAGGTGCGCGGTGGGCTCGACCCCGGCACGCGCTTCGTCTCGCGAGGGGCACTGCTGCTCCTCAACCAGGTCGACCTCTCGTCGGACACCTGAGCCGTCATGTTCGAACGAATCGTCACTTTCAGCCTGAACAACCGGCTGGCCGTCGTCTTCTTCGCCGGCGTGGTGCTGGTGATGGGCATCATCAGCTTCCAGGGCCTCACCATCGAGGCCTTCCCCGACCCGACCGACACCCAGGTCAACGTCATCACGCTCTTCGACGGGCAGCCGACCGAGGAGGTCGAGCGGCAGATCGGGCTCCCCCTGGAGCGCGCGCTCAACGGCACCCCGAACATGACGCGCCTGCGGAACCTCTCGATGTTCGGCCTGTCGATGGTGACCCTCACCTTCCGTGACGGCACCGATGGGCTGTGGGCGCGGCAGCAGGTGCTCGAGCGGCTGCGCGAAGCGGAGCTCCCGGAAGGCGTGACGCCCGACCTCGGGCCCTACGCGACGCCGATCGGCGAGGTGTACCGCTACACGCTCAAGGGCGCGAAGGGCGACCCGATGAAGCTGCGCACGCTGCAGGACTGGGTGGTGCGCCCGAGCATCATGCGGGTCAACGGCATCGCCGACGTCGTCAGCTACGGCGGGTTGCAGCGGGTGATCCAGGTCGAGCCGCGGCCGCAGTCGCTCGCCGGCCTCGGGCTCACCCTGCAGGACCTCGAGGAGGCGGTGCAGAAGGGCTCGCAGAACGCGTCGGGCGGCGTGCTGGAGCGCGGCAGCGAGCAGTTCGTCATTCGAAGTGAGGGCCTCTTCAAGTCGATCGAGGACATCCGCAACGTGGGGGTGACCGAGCGCGACGGGACGCCGCTCTTCGTGAAGGACGTGGCGACGGTGACCGAGTCGTGGGCCCCGCGGCAGGGCGTGGTGAGCGAGGGCAAGAACCCCGACGTGGTCGAGGGCATCGTGCTCATGCGCCGCGGGGAGAACCCCTCGGTGGTGCTGGAGCGGCTCAAGGAGCAGCTGGTGGGCATCAACGCGCAGCTCGCGGAGGACGGCGCAGAGGTCTCGCCCTTCTACGATCGGCGCGAGTTGGTCGACGCCACCCTCGAGACGGTGGCCCACAACCTCGTCGAGGGCGCGCTGCTGGTGCTGCTGGTGTTGTTCGTCTTCCTGCTCGACCTGCGCGCGGCGGTGATCGTGTGCTCGCTGATCCCCCTCTCGCTGGCGGTGGCGTTCATCTACCTCAAGCAGCGCGGCATGTCGGCGAACCTGCTCTCGATGGGCGCGGTGGACTTCGGGGTCATCGTCGACGGTGGCGTGGTGATCATCGAGGCGATCCTCGCGGCGCTGGTGATCCGCGATCACAACCCGCAGTCGCAGCAGGAGCGCATCCGCAAGTCGGCGTCGGCGGTGGTGCGGCCGACCGTCTTCGCGCTGCTGATCATCATCGCGGCCTACGTGCCGATCTTCATGCTCGAGCGCGTCGAGGGGCGCATCTTCTCGCCGATGGCGAACACCGTGGCCGCGGCGCTGATGGGCGCGCTGCTCTTCTCGGTGACCCTGGTGCCGGCGCTGGCGTCGTACGCGTACTCCAGGCAGGTGCACCACAAGCAGTCACCGGTGCTCACCCTGGCCGAGAAGCTCTACCTGCCGACGCTCAAGTTCTCGCTCAAGCGGCCGTGGCTGGTGCTGGGTCTGGCGACGGTGCTGCTCGGCGTGACGGGGCTGGTCGGCAGTCGGCTGGGCAGCGAGTTCCTGCCCGAGCTCAACGAGGGCGCGCTGTACATGACGTTCACCCTGCCCTCGAACGTGTCGCTGTCCGAAGGTCGCCGGCTCGCGCCGAAGTTGACCGCGCTCATCTCGGCGAAGCCCCAGGTCGAGGCGGTGCTCAGCCAGCTCGGCCGGCCGGAAGACGGCACCGACGCGACGTTGACCTCCAACCTCGAGTTCTTCGTGAAGCTCAAGCCGGCCGCCGACTGGCCGAAAGAGACCCCGGAGCTGGGCGACGTCATCCGCGTGTTGCGCGACAGCATCGACGAGGTGCCGGGGCTGGAGGTGAACTTCAGCCAGCCCATTCGCGACAACGTCAACGAGAGCATCAGCGGCCAGTTCGGGCAGATCGCGGTGAAGCTGTACGGCGACGACCTGGTGAAGCTCCAGCAGCAGGCCGAGCGGGTGAAGACGGTGATCGGCACGGTACGCGGGGTGGCCGACCTCGGCATCGTGAAGAGCGGCGAGGTCCCGCAGCTGCAGGTGGTGCCCAACCGGGTGGCGCTGGCGCGTTACGGCCTGACGCTCGGTGACTTCCAGCACGTGTTCCAGACCTCGGTCGGCGGACGGCCGGTCGACGAGTTCTGGGAAGGGGAGCGCCGCTTCCTCGTGGTGCTCCGCCTGCCGGCCAACGAGCGCGACGACGTCGAGAAGCTCCGCAAGCTGCGGGTGGCGGTGCAGGGCGGGGTGACGGTGCCGATGGAGGCGCTGGCGCAGATCACCACCGGCACCGGCCGCGCGTCGATCAACCGCGAGAACGGGCGCCGCTACATCGGCATTCGCATGAACGTGCGCGACCGCGACCTCGGCAGCTTCGTCGACGACGCCCGGGCGCGGGTCGAGAAGGAGGCGCCGCTCCAGGTCGGGCAGCGCATCGAGTGGGGCGGCGAGTTCGAGAACAAGGAGCGGGCGATGAACCGGCTGCTCCAGGTGGTGCCGGTGGCGCTGCTGCTGACGCTGCTGCTGCTGTTCAAGGCGTTCGACAGCTTCCCGCGCGCGGTGCTCACGCTGCTCAACGTGCCCTTCGCGCTGACCGGCGGGGTGTTCGGGCTGTGGCTGGCCGACATGCCGATGTCGGTGGCGGCGGCGGTCGGCTTCATCGCGCTGATCGGTCAGGCCTCGCTGAACGGGGTGCTGGTGTCGTCGGCGATCGCCGAGAAGCTGCACCAGGGCATGCTGCTGGAGCACGCGGTGATCGAGGGGGCGCGCGACCGGTTGCGGCCGGTGTTGATGACCGCTGCGCTCGCGGCGCTGGGCCTGGTACCGGCGGCGATGAGCCGGGCGATGGGCAGCGAGACGCAGCGACCGCTGGCGGTGGTGATCGTCTTCGGGACCATCTCGGCCTGCCTGTTGACCCTGGTGCTGCTGCCGGTGATGTACCGGGAGTACGCGCGCCGCTTTGAACGTCGCCCGGAGGGGCCCAAGACCGCGTAAGGTGAGCCCATGAGTGAGAAGATCCGCTACGCGCGTTCTCAGAAGTTCCGTTTGTCCGAGAAGGGCGCCGAAGCGGTCCAGGCCTACGAAGTCACCATCGCCGAGGCCCGCAAGGGCACCGGGCGGGCGGAGTTCGACGCCGCCCGCCAGGCGTGGGGCGTGCCGCGCGGGTTGTCACCCGACGACGCGCAGTACCTGGTGGAGTTCGGGAAGAGCGGCCGCACCCTGAAGGAGACCGCCGCGGCGCTCGAGACCTGCGGCACCTCGCCCAAGCAGGTCAAGGACGCGACGGAGCGGTTGATCGGCTTCGGGATGCTGGAAGCCGTACCGCTGGCCGACGGCGCGCAGCACTGATCACTTCTTCGACGTGTCTTCGAGGCTGCGGCGCGCGGCCACCATCTTGTCGAAGGCCGCCTGCACCACGAGGCTCACCATCTGCTTGTCGGCCCGGTCGATGACCTGGAGCTGATTGAGCGCGAGCTGGAGCTCCTGCTCGGCGATGGCGAGCAGGGCGGTGGCGGCCGAGATCTTCTCTTCGATGGTCAAGTTCATCGCCGCCACCATGACAGGTCTGCTCAGGCGATGCGGCAGGCGGTCTCGAAGTCGAAGCGCGGCAGCCGCGGGTGGAGCTTCTCGCGATCGCCGTGGCCGAGGTTGATCAGCAGCACCGAACGCCAGGTCGTGCCCTCGAAGAACGCGGCGTCGACCTTCGCCCGGTCGAAGCCAGCCATCGGCCCGCAGTCGAGACCCAGCGAGCGCGCGGCGAGCATGAGGTACGCCGCCTCGAGCCCGCTGTTCTGCACCAGCATGAAGTCGCGCTTGTCGGCCGGCATCGCGCCCAGGCTCTCGACGAGCTGGGCCCCGCGGGCGGGGAACAGGGTGGGCATCTTCTCGTGGAACCGCTCGTCAAAGGCCACCACCACCGTCACCGGCGCGGCGCGGACCTTGTCGACGTTGCCCGGGGACAGCGTGGGCTCGAGGCGGAGCTTCGCCTCGGGGCTCTTCACGAAGAGGAAGCGGGTGGGGTGGCTGTTGCTCGCCGTCGCGCCGAGCTTCGCCAGGTCGTACACGCGGCGGAGCAGGTCGTCGGACACCGGCTCGGGTGACCAGGCGCTGAAGGTGCGGGCCTCGAGGAAGACCTGGCGGAGCGAGTCGTCGGCGATCGGCTTCATCGCTGCCAGATGCGACAGCCGCCCGCGCTGCGCAATGACGAACACCCGTGTTCCTGCCCGAAGGGGGCGCTCTGGCGTCTGGTCGTTCCGCTGACTGTGGAGTCGCGACTGCGACTCAGGGCGCCGGCGCCTCGGCCGGCACGGGCGCCGCGGGTACACGCGCGTCCATCCACCCGAAGATGACATCCATCACCTGCGCGCGCTCGGGCTCGTGGAGCAGGTCGTGAGCGAGGCCCTCGAACTGCTGCTCCTTCTTGTCGGTGGTGGCGGCGTTGGCGACCAGCCACGCGCTGCCCGAGGGCGGGGTGA
>JBBRUE010000079.1:0-13560 GCA_038248085.1 Myxococcales bacterium
CGACGCATTGCCCTCGTACGTGCTCACCGTCGACTGGGAGCCGTAGCCTTCGCTCACCACAAGACCGACTGGTCCTCCGAGACGCCGGGCGCGTCCTTGAGCACATACGTGCGGTCGCCGACCTTCACCTCGCCTTCCCACAACCCCACCGGCTGCTTGAAGCTGCTCTTCACCAGCACGAGGTCGCGCAGCTCCTGGTGCACCGCGAGGGGCTTGAACCGCAGGTCGAGCACCCCGTCGGTGGTGGTCACGGCCCACGGCGCGAGCATGTCGTTGGGGTTCCAGGTGAAGCGCGCGCGCCCGAGGGGAATGAGCTCGTTGCCCAGCCACAGCGCGTTCTCGTTCACGTCGTCGCGGCTCTCGTTGAAGCCCTCGACCAGGTTGATGCCGATGGGCGTGCCGTCGTCGAGCCGGCCGCACACGAAGGCCCAGCGCCACGAGGTCTTCCGCGCGAGGTAGCCGTGGGTGTAGTCGAGCCCGCCCACCCCACCGTCGAGCGAGTAGCGGCGGCCGTCGGCCTCGAGCGCGCCGAAGGAGAGGAGCCCGGCCCACTTCTGGGTGACGTTCACCACGCCGCCGTCGACGGGCGCGATGACGGTCAGCGGCGGAGGGCCTCCCGCGGCCAACAGGTCCCACGTCAGGTCGAGCTTCGGCTTCACGAAAGGCAACGGGAGCCCGAGCCGCACGTGCCCGTGGAACCGCTCGTCACCGAAGGTGCGCCACGCCCGCCACCGCCCGTCGGGCCGGCGGAAGTCGACGTCGAGCCCAGCCCCGGGGTGGTCGTTGACCTTCACCAGCGGCGCCGGGAGCCCGAGCACGCCGACGTCGGTCATCACCCGGCCGGTGGCGAAGTCGAGCGCCAGCGCGAAGGCGTTCGACGAGTAGCCGAGATCCACCACCGCGAAGAGCGCGGCGACCTCGCGGGTGGCGATGAACCCGTAGAGCCACTTCTTGTGCATGCGCAGGCGGTCGACGCGGTTGGGCTGGTAGCTCCCCCGCAGCCGCGAGAGGTCGACCACGTCGAGCCCGCCCTGGTAGGTGCCGAAGCGGGGCGCGCCTCCAGCGTCTTCGACGGAGGGCGGCGCGGGTGGCAGCTTCGAGGGGGAGGCCATGGCCGGAAGATACTCTTGCGCGGGGCCGCCTGCTCTGGGCTCATGCGAGGCGTGAACCGCGCCGCGTTCCGGGGAAGCACGTCGTGAGCCTCGAGGCGCGGCTGTCGCGGGCGTGGTTGCGGCACCCGCTGGTGGCCTTCGTGCGCCACCGCAAGGTGATCACCTTCTACCAGCAGCTCCACTCGTTGATCCGCGCGGGCGTCGCGCTACCCACCGCGTTCACCCAGCTGACCCAGTTCGCGCCCGACGCGGCGATGGCCACCGGGCTCGCCTCGGTTGCCCGCGACGTGCGCGGCGGCGCGACCCTGGGAGACGCCCTGCGTCGCCACGGCGCCCTCTTCGACGACGCCAACGTCGAGCTCATCGCCTTCGCCGAGGAGGCCGGCCGGCTGGAGCCCGTCGCGGCGGCGATCATCTCGCACCTCGAGAAGGTGCAGGCGCAGCGCTGGCAGGCGCTGATGGGCGCGCTCTGGCCGATGTACCTGGGCGCGGGGTTCCTCTTCGTCGGCCCGTTGTTGAGCGTCGCGCAGCAGGTGAAGAGCGCCGAGCAGGTGGGCGGGCTGTACGTGAGCGGGCTCCTCGGTTCGCTGGGCACCGCGGGGCTGGTGGTGGGTGGAGTGCTCGGCTTCCCCTTCCTCATCGCCGCCTTCGACCTCGAGGCGAAGTGGGACCGGCTGATGCGTCGGCTGCCCTTCGTGTCGGCGCCGATGCGGCAGCTCGCGGCCTCGCGCTTCGTGATGGGGCTCGGGCTCGCCGCGGCCTCGGGCATGGAGCTGGGGCGCGCGCTGCAGCTCGCGGTGAAGGCCACGTCGAGCCAATCGGTCGCGGCGGATCTCCCGAGGGCCGAGCGGAAGCTGCGCGCCGGGGGCACGCTGACCGAGGCGGTGGGCGAGCTGGGGCTGCTCGATCGATCGTCGCTGGGCACCCTCTCGGTGGCCGAGACCACCGGCACCCTCGACGACACGCTCGAGCGCATGAGTCGCGAGCTGCAGGAGTCGTCGCTGCGCGCGATGCGGTTCCTGGTGCTGATCGTCACCGCGCTGGTGTGCGGCGTGCTGCTGGTGAAGATCGTCGGCGGCATGCTGGCGACGCTGCTGGGGCCGGTGAAGACGCTCTACGACACCGCCGGCAGCGGGAACTTCGACGGGTAGCGGCAAACGTGACTTCGCCCCGCCCGGGCTGCATTCTCGACGCAGCACCATGGCTTCCGCAGCGCATCTGCCCCCGGGCACCGTCATCGCAGGCAAGTACGAGCTCGAGGGACTGCTCGGCGAGGGGGGAATGGGGGCCGTCTACCAGGCCACCAACCTCGCCATCGGCCGCCGCGTGGCGATCAAGATCCTCAACGCGTCGATGGCCGATCGCGAAGACGTGAAGCGCCGCTTCGAGCTCGAGGCCCGCGCCGCGGCGGTGATCAGCCACCCCGGCATCGTCGACGTGCTCGACATGGGCCAGACCGACGAGGGCGAGGCCTTCATCGTGATGGAGCACCTCGAGGGCATGACGCTGCGCTCGCTGAACAAGGAGCTCAAGGGGCTCACCCCGGGCCAATCGGTCGGGGTGATGAACTTCGTGCTCGAGGCGCTGTCCGCCGCGCACCGGGCTGGCGTCATCCACCGCGACGTGAAGCCGGCGAACATCTTCGTGTGCACCCGGCCCCCGGTGGTGAAGCTGCTCGACTTCGGCGTCTCGCGCTTCGGCGAGAGCACCGGCCTCACCCAGACCGGTAACGCCATCGGCACGCCCCGCTACATGGCCCCGGAGCAGGTGCTGGGGGAACACGACCTCGGGCCCGAGGCCGACCTCTACTCGGTGGGCGCGGTGCTCTACTCGCTGCTGGGCGGGAGGCCGCCGCACGGGGGCGGGTCGGACATGGCGATGCTCGCGCGCATCCTCCACGACACGCCCGCGCCGCTCGCGTCGGTGAAGCCCGGCCTCCCACCGGGCCTGTGCGCGATCGTCGACTCGTTGCTGCTCAAGGACCGCACCAGGCGTCCGGGCAACGCGGAGACCGTGCGCCAGGCGCTGTTGGCCGAGGTGCCCGCGACCGACCTGACGGAGCTCTTCACCGCCGCCGGTGAGGGGGCCCGGGCCGCGGCGCTCTCCCCCACGCCGTCGTCGAGCCAGCCGCGCCTGACGCCGGTTAGCCGCTCGTCGCCCGCCAGCCGCTCGGCCCCCGTCCGCCGCAACACGGGCGAGGCGGCCACGCGCGTGACCCGGCCGCCCCGCGTCGAGCCCGCGGTGCAGGAAGTACCCGCGCCCCGGGGCACGTCACCGGTGGTGCTCGCGGCGATCATCACCGTCGTCGCGCTCGTCGTCGGCGCTGGCGCGGGCTGGGTGGTGCTGCGGAAGCCGGCCGGCGAGCCGGTGGCGACCCCGCGCTCCGTCACCTCGGAGCCAGCGCCTGCGCCCGTGGTGGTGACGCTCGTCGCGGAACCCGCGAGCGCGCGCATCTCGGCGGGCGGCGTGGACCTCGGCTGCAACCCCTGCAAGTTGAGCGGTGAGGTGGGTTCACGCCGCGAGGTGCGCGTGGTGGCCACCGGCATGGGGGAAATCACCCGCGAGCTGGTGTTCGACCGCGAGCGCACCGAGCGGGTGGTGCTGGTGGCGATGCCCGTGGCTGCGGAAGCGGCCATCGATGCGGGCAAGGCCGTCGTCGCGCCCGTGGTGGGAACGAAGAAGAAGAAGGCGCCGAAGGGCGGTCTGTCGGTCGACGAGAAGAATCCGTACGAGTGAACCGCAGCCTTCGCGGTGATTCACTGGCGGCGTATCAACGGCCAGGGGAGCACGGCCATGCGTCGCCTGAACAGCACTGGACGGGACGGGCTGGCGGTACGGTTCAGGCGGCCCAGCACAGCACGGGCAGCCCCTCGGCGCGGACGCACGTGACTGCGTCGTGCAGGCTTCGACTGGGGTGACTTTCTGGTCGCCCTGGCAGCCAAAAACTCACCCGAGTGACCTCGCTCAACGCCGAGTGCCTGAGTCACGGGCGTGCCGTGCCGCCCGGCCTCTGCGGAAGGGCGCAGTCCTGGTGGACCGAGCCTCACGCGTCCTCGAGGCCGCTTTGATCAACGCCTCTTCGCGCGCACCACACGGGGCACTCGAGCTCCGGGGAAGACCGATCGAGAACGCCATCGCTCGCCCCTCAGGGCGCGCAGAAGCGCCGGGCGAGCACCCTGGTGCGCGTCGACCACGCCAGGCCGAACATCGGGTCCCCCGGAACCTTCGCCACGCGCACGTTGCCCGACGCGGTGGAGATGGGGATCACCACGTCGTCTGGCGGCACGAAGCGCGTCACCTGCTGATCGGAGCTCGTCGTGCCCTCGATGCGGGCGAGCACGAAGCGCTGCGTGTCTTCATTGACATACGCCGCCACGAGGCTCTCGTCGTCGTCGAGCACGAAGTCGCTGTCGTGCCATCGACCCGTCTCCTCGACGACCATGTACGCGTCGTTCGCCTGCGTCGCGAAGTCGCGCCAGAAGATCACCTTGTTCCCCGCGACGTCGAGGATGTCGAGGTGCACCACCTGGCCCGAGCGCCTCGTCATGAAGCGCGCGGACCGATAGTACGGGGCGGCCGTCGTACGCGGGGTGAGCTCGTCGATGCGATGCACGGCATCGACCACGCCGCCGTCGTCGCCGTCGCCCTCGATGATCACGAACTGCCCGTCGGTCGTCGCGTCGAGCCAGGTGATGTTCACCCCGGGCAGCAAGAGGTCCTTGACGATCGGCGCAGCGCCCACCCGCCACTGCGCCACGCGGACCGACGGGTCGGTCGTCAGCCAGGTGCTCACCACGCCCAGCGGCCCGACCCCGACCTGCATGCGGCCGTCGTAGCCCGCGTCGAGCACCGTGCCGATCACCTTCACCACGCCATCGGCCGTGACCCGGCTGAGCTCGACGTCGAGATCGCGGTAGTAGCCCACGTAGATCGTGCTGCCCTCGGCGGCGCTGTCCGTGCGGCGCCAGTTCCCGGCGACGATGGGCGCGGACTGCCCGAGCGGCGTGAAGTCGGCGTCGTAGCGGAGCGCGCGCACCTCGGCCCCTCCGTCCGGCACCGCGAGCGGCGTCACCATCGTGTAGCCACCGTCGTGGCCGTGCAGCCGCCAGAACCCTTCGAACGGCCCGGTGTTGTTCTCGAGGATGACCTTCACCTGACCGAGATCCGTCAGCCCATCGCAGTCGTTGTCCTTGCCATCGCAGATCTCCGTCGTCGGCTCGTGCCCGCCGACGCACCCGCTCCACGCGCCCCCGGCCGAGCAGGTCTGCTCCCCCTCTTTGCACTCGCCGACGGTGCTGCCGCACTTCTGCTTCGCGCCCGCCCGGCACGCGCAGTCGGTCGCCTCGCCCTTCGTGGGTCGGCAGAACGCACCGCGGCAGGTGAAGCCCGTCGGACACGCGCCGTCGTCTCCGCAACTGATGGTGCAGTCGGAAATCGACGGCGCGTAGAACGAGCACGCCGAGCCGAGGCCCAGCACCGACAGGGTCAGAACGAGCCGCATGCGAAGACCCCCGAAGTGCCAACCGACAGCGAGACCTGGACCGGCCGCGTCGAGGTGATGACGATGGTGGCGACGCCCGCCACGGCCGCCGCGGCGCCCACGCCGATGAGCGTCCACCCCAGCACCTCGTTGCGCTGACCCGTCGACTGGAGCGCGACCGCCTTCGCGTCCCACACGCCGCCGGTCGTCGAGAGCGTGGTGACGTCCTTCGCCGCCCCCTGCGCGAGCACCGCGAAGAGCGCGCCCACGCCACCGAGCACCAGCCCGCCACCGGCCAACGTCACCCCGAGCACGGGGAAGGGCCGCGAGGTCGCCCCCTCGAGCGACACCAGCGACAGCCGCACCGACCGGGGCTGGCCGGGTTGCACGATGACCTCCGTGCGCTGGGTGGCGAAGCCGTCGGCGCGCGCGACCAGCTCGTGGGTGCCGGGCTTGAGATCGATCTCCACCGGGCAACGCACCTCGACGTCGGAGTCGATCGCCAGCATCGCCCCCGAAGGCGTGCACTCCACCACCACGTGTCCCGGCGCCGTCAGCGAGCGGGGATCGAGCGTCACGGCCTGGGCCTGCCCCGACACCACCTCGATGGTCTTCTCGTCGGGCGCGCACCCTTCCCGCTCGGCGCGCACCACGTGCTTGCCGGGCCCGAGCAGCACCATCGTGCTCAGCGGCGTCACCCCCTGTGGATCGCCGTCGACCAGCACGTTCGCGCTCGCGCCGTTCACGATGACGGCCACCGGGGCAGTCAGCGCGCGAATCTGCTCGAGCTCCTGGTCGACCGCGGCCCGGCGATCTTTGGGCACCTTCGCGCCGCCCTCCGCGAGGTAGTGGTCGAACGAGCGGATCGCCGAGCCGTATTGAAAGAGCCGGCGCTGGCACAGGCCGATGTTGAAGAGCACTTCCCAGCTCGGGAGCGCAGCGTGAGCCGCTTTGAACTCCGAGAGCGCGGCAGAGTAGTTGCTCTCTTTGTAGAGGCTGATGCCCCGCTGGTAGTGCGTCGCGGCCTCCTTCTTGTCTGAAGCAGGCGAAGCAGAGATGAGCACGGCCAACAGTAAGGAGAACCCCACAGTGCGAGTGTACCCATGGACCGGGCCCTCAGGTGACAAGTCGGTCGCCTGCGGCGCCCTGCGCGGGACGAACGGCGCCGGCCGGAGTAAGTGACGCGTATGCGGAAAGACACCCTGGTCCGCGCCCGCCACGGGAGGGGCGTTCGTGTCCTGATGACGGCGCTCCTCCTCGGCCTCGTGGGCTTCTTGACCCCGATGGCCGTGCTGGTGAGCCACGACTCGTCGCTCGAGTGCCGGGGTCGCACCGCGTGCTCTCACCGCGAGCAGTACCCGTTCGGCGTGGTGAAGCAGACCTCGCTCGCGCCGATTCAACGCGCCGAAGTGAAGTGGGACACCGGCGGTCGCTCCGCGGCGCTCAAGCTCGTGCTCCGCCACGCCGACGGCACGACCACCGAGTACCAGGGGGTCGGCAAGAACGGCGACCGCGCGGAAGACACGGCCGCGGCGCTCAACACGTGGCTCGCGAGCGGCGAAGGTGAGAAGTCGTTCGCCCTTCGCGAAGGCTCGTGGCCGGCTGCGCTCTTCCTCGCGTTCCTCACATTGGTCGGCCTCTCCCTGGTGCCGTACTTCTTCTCGCGGGTGCGGGTCGTGCGCACGGCTGAGTCCGTCACGTTCTCCGTCGAGCGCTGGCCCGCGCGGCCGCGACGTCAGACGGTGTCGTTGGGCGAGGTGGTGCACGTGGTGGTCGACGCGCGCGTCGTCAACGACCAGCAGTTCTTCTCGTTGTGGCTCAAGCGCGCCGAGGGCCCGCGGTTCGAGTTGGGCCTCGACTTCCGCACACCCGAGAAGGCTGCACGCGCACAGGAAGCCGTCGAGGCCCTGCTGCGCTGATCAGCGCGCACGCGCTGGAGGCCAACCTCGCCAGGTAACTCGTTGATCCAGCTCGCGTTGAACCGTGAGCCCACCCTCGCGACACCTGACCCGGTCATGAGACTCGCGCTCGCCCTCGTCTTGCTCTCGGTGTCCGCGTGGGCGCAGGCCGGGAGCTACCAGTGCATGCGCCGCGTGGGCACGGCGCTCAACGTCAGCTATTGGTCAAGCGAGGCGAGCAAGGCCGACGCCGGCACCGCGCAAGACCGGGTGCTCGAGTTCATGAAGCGCCCCAGCTTCGCCGAGCGCTGGAGTTCGTTCCTCAACAGCCGCTTCAACGCACAACCCGGGCTCTCCGCCGAAGAGGACATCATGAATGCCGTGGTGCGCTTCGTGCTCGCGAACGATCGCCCCTGGAAAGACGTCTTCGTCGGGCGCTTCGCCACGAGCGGGCCAGGCGGTTACCCCACCATCTCCGACGACCCTACCGCGCCCCCGTATGGCTTCTTCGGCCTCGCGCCGTGGCTCAAGCGCTACGCCGGCAACGCGAGCGACGGGAAGATGTTGCAGGCGTCGTACCGGATACTGCGCGCCACCGTCGGCCTCGAGCTGACGCCCTCACCACAGAACGCGAGCGGCGACGCGAGCCTCGTCGGCCGCCAGCGCCCCGAGTGCCGCGGCTGCCACTTCGAGAGCCCCTACGCGCTCGACCACGTGGCCGCGCTCCTTCCCTGGTACCGCAAGGGCACGGGGAGCAGCGCGAAGGTGGAGGCCCAGGTCCCCACGCCTCAGCAGCTCTTCGACGGCCGCTCGATCGCCTCACTCGACGAGCTGCTGCAGATCACCGTCGAGTCCGACGCCTTCCTGTTCTGGTCGTGCCGGTTGGCGTACGAGTTCGCGGTGGGGCGCCCGGAATCAGGCTGCGAGGCGCCCGTCTTCGACACCTGCGTGGACACCCTGCGGCAGACGCAGGACCTCCGCAAGGCGATGGCGACCATCATGCAGGACCCCAGCTACTGTCAGGAGCTGTGGCCGTGAGGGCGCTGCTGCTGGCCGCGGCCTGCCTCACCGGCTGCACGGGCACCATCACCACGGGCGCGAGCGAGGGCGACCCCGACGAGGCCGCCGGCGGCGCACCGCGCATCCCCGCGCTGCCCGCGGCGAGTACTTGCCAGACCGTCACGGTGGGCCGCACCTACCGCGGCCTCGCCGGCGAGGTGCTCGAGGCGGGCCGGGCGGACATCGACCCGTCGTTCGATCGCCTCCGCCCCCTGCCCAACCCGAACGTGAGCAACGAGTGGTCGCTGCTGGGCTCGATCCAACGCAGCGTCGGCGGTGACCACCACTCAGTGCCTGCACTGCGCGACCCCTCGGTCGGCAACACCTTCGGCAACGTGCCCGCGCGCTGGTACGACGAGGCCGACATCGGCGCCTTCTCGCTGAGCCTGTCCTTCAACTTCGCCTTCGACAGCTGCCTCTATTCCTTCGAGAGCCAGCGCGACTACAAGAACACCACCGACTGGTTCGGGCTCACCGACGCGCTGCCCACCGTCGCCACCGCCCCCGTGTTCTGCGCGAAGGCGGTGAAGTCGGCGCTGGCGCGCGAGCCGCGGCCGCGAGAGCTGGAAGGCTGCGTGGGGACGCTGATGGATGTGCTGGCCCTGGGAGAAGAGACCGAGCCTCGGCGCGTATGGGCCTACGGCTGCGCCTTCGCCATCGCCAGCCCGATGTACCTGACCTACTGAAAGGCACGCCATGTTCACCCGCCGGGGTTTCCTCGCTGCCGCTGCCTCCACCGCGCTGTTGCCCCGCCTCGCCGTCGCGCAGCAGGCCACCGAGAAGAGCGCAGTGGTGATCATCTTCTTCAGCGGCAGCTACAACGCCATCTTCTCGGCCGCCGACGTGTACGTGCCGCACGGGCAGTTCGCGGTCACCGGCGACAACGTGCTCGACACCGGCGGAGGCGTGGTGGTGGACAGGGCGACGATGGGTGCGCTGCCGCCCGAAGTGCTGGCGAAGCTCTGCACCGCGGGCGTGGCGCACGGCTACTCGGACCACGTGGGCGGCCCGCGGCAGTTCTTCATCGACGACCGCGCCCAGAGCTACCCTTTGCAGCTCGCCGTCGCGATGGGCGGAGAGGCCGCGTTCCGCTGCGCACACTTCGGCCCGCGGCTCCCAGGTGACCACCCCGCGCGCGCGGGCGTGTCGATGATCGGCGTGCCCGACCTCTCGATGCCCATCGCCCTCTCGTCCAGCGGCGGCGGCGGCGGCGGCGGCCCGAAGCGCGCCTCGATGGCCGCGGCGTTTCGGCGCGTCGCCGGCGCCTCGCAGCCGATGTTCGAGAAGAACCCGGGCTCGCTGCGCAAGACGTACGAGGGCATGCACACGTTGATCAACGCGCTGGAACGGCCGCCACCTCCGGGGGTGAGGTGGGCCGAGGTCGCGGCCGCGTACGGGCTGGTGCCTGGCGAGACGGGCGCGCAGAGCTTCGCCTCGCAGCTCGCGGGCGCCGAGTTGATGATCCGCGCGGGAGCCAACGTCGTGACGATCCAGTCGATGAGCTGGGACCACCATGGCGAGTGGCCCACCACGCGCGATCGCATGGTGAGGGAGATCATCCCCGGGCTGTCCACCTTCCTCTCCCGCAGCCTCGCGATGGACGGCTTCAATGTGATCACCGCGCTCACCGGCGAGTTCGCCCGAACGGGCGCCGCACCAGGCGCGGAGTCCGGTCACGCCAACGGGCTCAGCGCGTCGCTCTTCGGGAAGTATGTGCAGAAGGGCACCACCGGCCGGCCCGCAGTCGGTGCCCAGGGTGGGTATGCGCTGCCGCCGGGCACCCCCGGCACGCGCGAGTTCTGGGGGCTGCTCTCGACCCTGGCGCGCAGCCCCGCGCGGCCGTTCGGCGGCAACGCGCACCCGTCGCTCGTCGTCGGCTGACCCTGCGCTCCAGGGCTGCCCACGAGCGGGGCGCCGGGGGACGTCACCGGCTCACGGGTTCGCGGGCACCTCACCGCGCACACACCAGGCGCGCGCCGTGAGGGTGAGGGGGCCGTCGGCGCGCTCACCCAGCAACTGCTGGCGGAGGTGCGTCTCGACCTTCTTGCGGCCGCCCTCGTCGAGCGAGACGACATAGGCGCCAGCGGGGCCGACGCCCTCGAGGAACGGCCGCCAGTACTCCTCGAACGAGGTGAAGGAGAGCTGGATCTGGAGCGGCGCCTCCTCCACGTTGACGAGCCCCGCCCGGCGCCACACCGCGGCCAGCTCGCCCTGCTTCGAGAGCTTCATGGTGCGCTCGGCCTTCCCTGCCCTTTCGGGATCCAACGCCACCACCTCGTCCCAGAAGAACCGGAGCATGTCCGTCCCCTCGTCGTAGCCCCAGACGCAGGCGCTGATCACCCCGCCCGGTCGGGTCACCCGCCGCATCTCGCGCGCCGCCTTCTCGTGATCCGGGATGAAGTTCATCACCAACTGCGCGAGCGTCGCGTCGAAGGTGCCGCTCTCGAAGCGAAGCGCCTGTCCGTCTCCTACTTCGAAGTGCACGCGCTTCGAGGCCGCCTGGAGCTGGGCGTACTCGACGAACTCGGGTGAGGGGTCGATGCCCACGACCTCGCTGTTGGGCTGGCGCGCCGCCACCACCGCAGCCAGCGCGCCAGTCCCCGAGCCGACGTCGAGCACCCGATCGCCGTCCCGCACCTTCGCGAACTGAAGGTGCAGCGGCGACAGCAGCCGACTCCACCGCCCCATGAAGTGCTCGTAGTCCTGATTCTTCGAGAACATCGCGGTCCGCGCCTTTCTGAGCGAGAGGTCTTCCTGCCTGGGCGGTCGGGTGACGCACGACAGGAGGGCCAGCGCCACGCCCCCCGGAAGAAACCACCGCGCGTTTGAGTGAAACATGTGCCCCCCTCAGAACAAGAGAGCGCAGGTCCGCGCCAAAGAACAGCCCCAACGTCTACCGATCGCCCACCAGCACTGCGGCCTTGTCGAACGACGCCGTCATCGCGCGCTGGCCTTCACCCAACGCAGCAACCACACGGAGGCCACGACCGCCACGCCCGCGCCGACGCCGAGCGCCAGGGGCGCACCGAAGCGCTGCCACAACAACCCGGTGAGCAGCCCGGAGGGGATCGCCAGCGCGCCGAGCATGGCGTGGTATGCGCCGAACGCGCGGCCGTGTTGCGCCTTCGGCGTGAGTTCCTTGACCAGCGCCTTCTCGACCGGCTCGGTGAGCCCGGCGAAGGCGCCGTAGAACGGGAGCAGCGCCCAGACGTGCCACTGCGCCGTCGCCACCGCGAAGAGCGCGTAGCTCACCGCGTACACCGCCCAGCCCGCGAGGATGAAGCGGTGGCGCGCGGCGCGATCGCTCCAGTCGCCGCCGCGGGAGGACCAGTACATCTTCGAGAGGTTGAGCAGCAGCCACGCCATCGGCAGCAGCGGCGTCGCCACCCCGAGCTCGGAGGCGCGCAGCAGCAGGAAGGCATCGGAGGAGTTGGCGAGCGCGAAGAAGCCGATGATCACCAGCAACTGCTTGAGTCTCGGGGGCAGCGGGGTCGCGTCCTGCACCGCGCGGGAGCCGGGAGACGGGGCCACGACGTCGGCCTCCGGCTCCTTGACCACGAAGATCGACGCCACCGCGAGCGCGCCGGGGATCAACGTCAACGCGAAGACGGTGCGCACCTCGACGCCCAGCCACAACAGCAGCGTCGCGAGCAGCGGTCCCACCACCGCGCCCGCGTGGTCCATCGCCTGGTGGAAACCGAACGCGCGCCCGCTCTCCGTCGCCGGCACCGCACCGGCGATCAGCGCGTCGCGCGGCGCCGACCGGAGGCCCTTGCCCATGCGGTCGATGACGCGAATCGAGAGCACGTGCCACGGCGCGCTGGCGACGGCGAGCAGGGGACGCACCAGGGTCGCCACCGCGTAGCCCCCGAGTACGAACCCCTTCTTGCCTCCGCGATCGGCCCAGCGTCCCGACTGGTACTTGAGGAACGCCGAGACCGCGTCGGCGACCCCTTCGATGAGGCCGAGGAACGTGGGACCCGCGCCAAGCAACGCGAGGAAGCCCGGCAGCAGCGGGAAGACCGCCTCGCTGGCCACGTCGGTGAAGAAGCTGGTGAACCCCAGCGCGATGACCGTCGCCGGGAGCCGCGACCTGCGCTGACTCATCTCACGGACTCACGGAGGCAGGCAGTAGCCGCTGGCGGCATCGCAGTGCGAGCCCGACCAGCAGGTGAAGCCCGCGGTGGTGCAGCGGGGAATGCAGATGCCCGAGCCCGCGACCTGGACGTTGACCTCGCAGAGGTAGTTGGTGCGGCAGGTCGACTGGCCCACCCGCGGCGCCGGGCAGCTCTTGAAGCAGAGGGGGTTGCTGCCGGTGGTGCCGCCCCCGACGTCGAGACACGAGGAGCCCATCGGGCAGGTCAGGTTCGAGCAGCTCGCGGAGCACGAGCCCCCCGGCCAGCCCGTCGGCTGCCCGAACACCGTCTCGGGAATGCAGAAGCCGTTGCTGGGCGGCTTGCATTGGTTGTCGGTCGAGCACGACTCGCCCACGTGAGAGACGCCGCCGTCGAAGCTGACGCACTGGCCCGCGGAACAGGTCAGCCCGTTGCCGCAGCCGGCGCACGACAGACCGTTCGAGCCGCACACGCTGTTCGTCTGCGAGTTCAGCGGAATGCAGATGTTCGTCACGCAGCAGCCGTTACAGGTCGCCGCGGAGCAGGTGATCGTCCCGCCGCCACCGCCCGGGCCACCGCCGGTGAAGGTGCCTCCACCGCCGCCGGTGAAGAAGCCGCCACCGATTCCGCCGCCGATGGGAACGCCTCCTCCGATGCCACCGCCCGTCGGGGTGCCTCCACCGATGCCACCAGCGAAGCCGCCACCCGTCGGGGGTCAGCCACCGCCACTGCCGCCGCCGAATCCTCCACCGAAGCCGCCGCCCGTCGAGCTGCCGCCGCCGAATCCTCCGCCGAAGCCGCCGCCCGTCGAGCTGCCCCCGCCGATTCCTCCACCGAAGCCGCCGCCCGTCGAGTTGCCCCCGCCGATTCCTCCACCGAAGCCGCCGCCCGTCGAG
>JBBRUE010000080.1:0-13485 GCA_038248085.1 Myxococcales bacterium
GATCGCCGACCAGGCCAAGGTGCACG
This sequence comes from Myxococcales bacterium, assembly GCA_038248085.1. Classification (GTDB taxonomy): domain Bacteria; phylum Myxococcota; class Myxococcia; order Myxococcales; family Myxococcaceae; genus Archangium_A. The sequence continues at coordinate 27 of JBBRUE010000080.1, forward strand.
GCATCGCCGAGTCGGAGGTGCTGGAGAAGGTGTTGCTCACCCAGAACGCGATCAAGCGCCTCATCGAGCCCGAGGAGGTCGCCCAGATGGCCTCCTTCCTCTGCAGCCACGGCGCGTGGAGCATCACCGGCAGCGCCCAGAAGATGGACGCCGGCTGGCTCGCCCACTGAGCGACTTGCTCAGCGCTTGCGAACCCGGCTTCCGTCGCGCCGCACCCGGCCCTCGGCGACCAGCTTGTCGACGATGGCCTCGGTGTTGCGCTCGGCGATCGGCCAGATGAACTCGGCCACGTCGTCGTAGGCCAGCGGCACGACGGCGCTGAGCTCGACCTCTGCCGGGAACGAGGCGATCGCCTCGAACACCTTCGCCTCGCGCCACGCGCGGTGCATCGCGTACTCGCGCAGCTTCTCCGGCCCGTCGGGGATGACCGGCCCATGCGCGGGGTAGATGGTGCCCACCGGCAGCGCCTCGAGCCGAGAGAGCTGGCGCAGGTACTCGCCCATCTCGCCCTCGGGCGGATCGATGACGATGGTGCCGAAGCCCGCCACCATGTCGCCCACCACCGCCGCCCGCGTCGCGACATGCACCAGCGTCACGTGACCGCGCGCATGCCCGGGCGTGTGCAGCACCTGAAAGTCCATCGGCATCGGGCCGGCGAGGTGCAGCACCTCGCCGTCGTGCAGCGTGCGCGTCACCGGCACCGGCGAGCGATCTGCCGTGCGCTCGTGCGCCCACACCGGGAGCCCGAGCTGCTCGGCGAGCCGGCGCGCGCCACTCACGTGGTCCGCGTGGTGGTGGGTGAGCACGATCGCCTTCGGCCGGTACCCCTCGGGCTCGAGCGAGCGGAGGAAGCGGACCAACCGGTCGACCTCCTCGTCATCGGGTGAGCCTGGGTCGACGACCAGGCACTCACCGGTGCCGAGGACGTACGCGCTGGTGTGCATCGCCGGCGGGAGCGTCGGCGTCACCAACGGGTACAGCATGATGCCGCGCTGGAACTCGATGCGCTCGGCCCGGCCGTTGCTCCAATGCGGGGGCGCGCGCAACGCAGCGACCGCGGTGGCCACGTCGGTGAACCGGGCCATCACCTGGATCGCGTGGAGGTTCGGCGGGTGCAGCAGCGCGGTGCCCGACTCCCAGCGCGCGAGCGCGGCCGCGGGGGTGATCCACTCGCCGAAGTTGAGCTCGCCCTTCCACACTTGCGCCTGGTGGGCCGCCACCGACTCCACGAGGAAGAAGCGCGCGTCGAACCCCCGCGACAGGTACGGCGGCGTCACCCAGCGGCCCGCCGTCACGAAGTCGTCGGCGTGGAGCGTGAGCCCGTGCTGCGTCAGCAACGCCGCGAAGCCCAGCGTCTCGGCGAGGAGCGCGCGCCGCAGTTCGTCCAGCTCGAGCTGCACCAGCCGCTCCGCGTGGCGCGCCTTGAGCACGCCGGTCTCTTCGAACAGCTCGCGCGCCGCCGCAGCGATGAACTTCGCGTGCTCCCCACGCGCGCCCTCGACCGGGACTCGCGCGTCTTCCGCGTCGACCCGCCCGCCGGGAAAGGCGTAGAAGCCGCCGGCGAACCGCAGCTTCGCCTCGCGCTCGAGCCAGAAGACCTCGATGCCCTCGCTGGTGTGGCGAAAGAGCACCACCGCCGACGCGTCACGCGGGGCGGACGGGGGCGGGGCCGCGGGAACCCCGGGGAGCGCCTCACTCATGATCGGTCCCGTCGCGTGGGCCACCGGTGAGCCGCTCGACGACCGCGCGCCCCGCGGCCGATTGGTCGGGCCGCACGTAGACCCGCGAGAGCCGCACCGCGCCGGCGAACCGCTCGTAGAGTGGGGTGTACTTCGCCACCGGGGTCAGCCGTCCGTTGGAGCGATCGAGCACGAACAACGAGGGGATCTCACCCTCGTCGAAGTACTTCGAGAGCACCCCGCGCGACTCGAGCGTGAAGTGTTCCACCCCGGCCCCGGTGAGCGCCTTCGACAGCTCGCCCACGTCGTAGGCCTCGTCGCGCTCGGTGAACTGGGCCACCCGCTTGAAGCCGCGCCGCTGCGCGATGCGCTGGGCCCACGCGTTCTTCGAGCGGCGCAGCGTGAGGTGCAACGCCATGTCGTCGCACTCGAGGAAGGCCTCGGGGTCGGAGGGGATCTGGAACTCCCCCGGCGCCTCCTCGTAGTAGCGCTTGAGCATCCAGTCGAAGCTGACCGAGGTGTGGTGGAAGTAGACCGAGAGGAACATGTGGTAGCGGCTGAGCAGGAAGTCTTCGAACGCGAAGACCGCCGCCTTCGAGAGCGCCAACACCGCCTTCCCGTCGCGCTCCACCGCCGAGAGGTTCTGGAGGATCCACTCCAGGTCGTACCGGCCGTAGTTCACGCCCGTGTAGAACGAGTCGCGCAGCAGGTAGTCCATGCGATCGGCGTCGAGCTCGCCCGACACGATGGCGCGCAGCACCGGCGTCCAGTCGACGCCCTTCTCCACGAAGCCCTCGACGCCGGGCGGGCGCATCCCCACGACCAGCGAGGCGACGAGGTCGGGGGTGATGCCGTTCACCGCGTAGGCCGCCTCGATGATCCGCGTCAGCTCGGAGTCCACCAGCAGCATCGCGGTGTAGTCCTCGTGCGAGGCCTGTTCGTCGGGCCCGGTGCCCATCCACGCGGGGAGACCGAGGGTGCCCCGCATCGGGGCGATCGACTCCGAGGCGTGCGAGAGCGGCATGTGCCCGATGTCGTGGCAGAGCACCGCGAGCCGCACCGCCGCCCGGAACCGGTCGCGCACCGGCGGGCTCAACTCGGAGCGCGCGGTGATGGCGTCGAACAACCGTGAGGCGACCTGCATCGCCCCCAGCGAGTGCGCGTGCCGCGTGTGCGTCGCGCCGGGGAAGGCGAGATCGCCGAAGCCGAGCTGTCGCACGTGGCGCAGCCGTTGGAACGTGCGGCTGTCGATGATGCGCGTCTCTTCGTCAGAGATGGTGAGGCTGCCGTGGATGGGATCGCGGATGCGCATCGTCGACGCGACGTGTAACGCGCGCGAGGCTTTCGCTCCACATCAGGTGCTCGCCCGTGCTACAGCCGCGCACCCTTCGCATGCGCATCGCGATCCTCCACAACGACGACCACGCGCTGCTCGAAGAGGATCCCGGCCGAGAGGCCCGCGAAGACGTGGTGCGGGTGGCGGCGGCGATGCGCGCGGCGCTCACCAAGAGCAAACACACCGTGACCCTGGTGCCGGTGGCGCACGATCTCCTCGGCATTCACGAGGCGATCGGGGGCGAAAAGCCCGACGTGGTGCTCAACCTCTGCGAGTCCCTCGCGGGTGACGCGCGCGGCGAGATGCTCGTGCCGGCGATGCTCGACCTGCTGCAGGTGCCGTACACCGGGAGCTCGGCCCTCTCGCTCGCGCTGGCGCTCCACAAGAACAAGGCGAAGGAAATCCTCCGCGCGCGCGGCGTGCCCACCCCCGACTTCTGCATCGTCGAGCACGTCGAAGATCTCGCCAGCGTCGACCTGCCCTTCCCGCTGATCGTCAAGCCGTCACGCGAAGATGCGTCGATGGGCATCGACTTCGACTCGGTGGTCACCACCCGCCAGGGCCTCGGCAAGGCGGTGGCGAAGGTGCTCCGCACGTTCCACCAGCCCGCGCTGGTCGAGCGCTTCATCGAAGGCCGTGAGGTGTACGTGCCGCTGCTGGGCAATGCGCCCCGCCGCGAGCTGCCGCTGTCCGAGATCAAGTTCGGCAACGCCTTCGTCGGCAAGCCCAACGTCGTCTCGTACAAGGCGAAGTGGGACACCGAGTCGGCCGAGTGCATCGAGAGCCCCTCCGAGCTCGCCGAGCTGCCCAGGGACATCGCCGAGCGCTGCGTCGCGGTGGCCATGGCGGCCTTCGAGGCGCTCGAGTGCCGCGACTACGGCCGGGTCGATCTGCGGGTCGACGCGAGCGGCCAGCCCTACGTCATCGACATCAACCCCAACTGCGATCTCCACCCGCAGGCGGGTTTCGCCCGAGCCGCGGAGGCCGCTGGCCTCTCGTACGCGGACCTGGCGTTGCACCTGGTGGATCTCGCCTGGGAACGTCATCATGGAAATCAGGCCCCTCGAGTCGATCGACCGGACGCCGCTCTCCGAGCTGCTGAGCCGCATCGAGACCTTCACGCCGGACGAAGTGGTGTGCGCGCTCGAAGTCATCGACGCCGCGCTCACGCCCAATAACCCCGACTACCAGGTGCGCTGCGCGATCCGCGACGGCAAGGTCGTCGGCTACGTCTGCTACGGCCCCACGCCGATGACGTCGGGCACCTTCGACCTGTACTGGATCGCCTCGGACCCGCTGGTGCGCGGCCAGGGCGTCGGCGCGGCGCTGGTGTCGGCGATGGAAGGCGACCTTCGCCGTCGCAAGGGTCGGCTGATCCGCGTCGAGACCTCGGCGATGGAGGCCTACGGGCCGACCCGCGGCTTCTACGCGGCCATGCAGTACAAAGAAGAGTCGCGCTTCCGGGACTTCTACAAGCCGGGCGACGACTTGATCATCCTCGCCAAGCGGCTCTGACGTCGCTGCAGGCTGCGACGTCCGGCCGGAACACCTCGGAGTCTGCCAGCGCCCGCGTACGACATCGGGTGTCGCCATTCGGAGCTCTTGGGACCGAGGCCGGGACGCTCCGGTCGTGCTACCGATCGCAGATGCGACACGTCGTCTTCGGCCTGACGCTCCTCTCGACGCTCGCCGTCGCCGACGACACCTGGACCATGCCCTTCCCCGGAGTGCGCCACCTGCACCGCGTGGGCACCTCGCCCGCGCTGCAGATCCACGCGCTGGAGATCAAGCTCGACCAACCGGGGCTGCGGCTGCGCAGCACCACCAGCCTCGAGCGCCGCCAGACCACGAGCGCGTTCGCGAAGAAGGTGGGCGCCCAGCTCGTGGTGAACGCCGACTTCTTCAGCTACCGCGACTACTCGACCTCCGGGCTCGCAGCCGGCGAGGGCGCGGCGTGGAAGGGCACGTCCGACCCCGTCGATCTCGCCGCCTTCGCCTTTGGCGCCGACAACCGCGTCGAGCTCGCGCCGATGGAGCAGCAGGTTCGCTTCGACGCCACGTGGATGAAGGGGGTCGTCTCTGGCGGGCCCGATCTCGTGCGCGAGGGGGCGATCACGCCCAGCTACCCGGGCTCGCGCTGCCCGCCGCGTCACCCCCGGACGGGGCTCGGCCTCTCGCGCGACCACACGCGCCTCTACCTGGTGGTGGTCGATGGGCGCTCGAGCACCTCGGTCGGGATGACCTGCGCTGAGCTGGCGGCGCTGCTCCTGGAGCTCGGCGCGTGGGAGGCGATCAACCTCGACGGCGGCGGCAGCACCACCATGTACGTCGAGGGCCTCGGCGTGGTGAACCGGCCCTCCGACGGCCACGAGCGGGTGGTGGGCAACCACCTGGCGATCTTCGCGCCCACCAGCGCCGTGCGCTGATCAGTCGCGATCCCAGCTGGCACCGTGCCCCCCAGCCTCCGTGCCTGGGCGGCGACGCTGATCCGCTGACCGGGTGACGCGGACGCCAGCGGTCCGATCGCCTCGACCTCTTCGGGAATTGGCCCTGCGTCGAGCTGCTGACGAAGAAAATTGGGAACGCGCACCGCGCTCGGCGATGAGCCGGTCAGTCGTCAGAGATCGACCTGCATGCCCAGCTCGACCACGCGGCCCGGCGGCAACCCGAAGTAGCTGGTGGCCGACAGCGCGTTGCGCGAGACGAAGGCGAACAGCAGCTTGCGCCACAACATCATCGGCGACTTACCGTTGGTCAGCAGCGTCTCGCGCCCGAGGAAGTAGCTGGTGGTCGACGGCTCGCACACCAGGTCGCGCTCGCGCGCCCGGATGAGCACCTTCGGGACGTTCGGCGTCTCCATGAAGCCGGTGCGCCACAGCACGCGGAAGAAGCCGTTGCCGAGCGCCTCCACGGTGAGCTGCTCTTCCTTCGGTACCGTCGGCACGTCCTGCGGGAGGATCGACAGCAGCACCACCTGCCGGTGCAGCACCTGGTTGTGCTTGAGGTGGTGCAGCAGCACCGGCGGCGTGCCGTCGGAGTTGCCCGACATGAACACCGCGGTCCCGCGCACCCGGTGCGGCTTGCTGGTCTCGAGATCCTGGAGCAGGGCCGAGAGCGGCATCAGCGACTGGTTGAAACGAATCGCCAGCTCGGCGCGGCCGCGCTTCCAGGTCGTCATCAGGGCGAACATCCCCAGGGCGATGACGATGGGGAACCAGCCGCCCTCGAAGAACTTGAGCGCGTTGGCGAGGAAGAACGGAATGTCGAAGGCGAGGAAGAGCAGCAGCAACGGCAGCGCGCGCGACAGCTTCCAGCCCCAGTTCTTGATCACCACCGTGAAGTACACCAGCGAGGTGATGAACATCGTGCCGGTCACCGCGATGCCATAGGCCGCCGCCAGCGCCGACGACTCGCGGAAGACGAGCACCAGCGAGAGGCAGGCCACCATCAACGCGGCGTTCACCTCGGGAACGTAGATCTGCCCCTCGTTCACCGCCGAGGTGTGCACGATGGTGACGCGCGGCATATAGCCGAGCTGCACCGCCTGGCGGGTGAGCGAGAACGCGCCGGAGATCAGCGCCTGCGAGGCGATGACCGTGGCCACCATCGCCAGCCCCACCATCGGGTAGAGCATCACTTGCGGCACCAGCGCCCAGAACGGCTTCTCGACCCAGCCGTGCTCGAGCAGGTACGCGCCCTGGCCGAAGTAGTTCAGCATCAGCGCGGGCAGCACCAGCGCGTACCACCCGACGCGGATCGGCTTGGGACCGAAGTGACCCATGTCGGCGTACAGCGCCTCGCCGCCGGTGATGCACAGCACCACGCTGCCGAGCACCTTGAAGGCGCGGCCGGGATCGGACTTGAAGAGCTCGAACGCGTAACCGGGGTAGACCGCCTTGAGCACCGCCGGATCGTGAACGATGCCCAGCAGGCCCAGCACCGCCAGCACGAGGAACCACACCAGCATCAACGGACCGAAGGCCTTGCCGATGCTGTCGGTGCCGCGCTTCTGCACGAGGAAGAGCCCCAGCAGGATCACCAGCGTCACCGGCACGACGAACTGATCGAACGCGCTGGTGGCGACGCTCAGGCCTTCGACGGCCGAGAGCACCGAGATCGCCGGGGTGATGATGCCGTCACCGTAGAGGAGCGCCGCGCCGAAGAGCGCCGCCAACACCACCGCGCCGCGCACGCGGCTGGTCGACTTGTGGGGCACGAGCGCCAGCAACGCGAAGATGCCGCCCTCGCCCTTGTTGTGCGCCCGCGTGATGAAGCTCAGGTACTTGACGGTCACCACCATCGTCAGCGACCAGAAGAACAGCGACAGCAGCCCCATCACGCTGCCGGTCGAGACGACCAGCGAGTGCGCCTTGGTCACCCCGTCCTTGTCCTTCGAGAAGCACTCCGCCATCGCGTAGAGCGGGCTGGTGCCGATGTCGCCGTAGACGATGCCGAGCGCGCCCAGCGCCAGCGGGAGCACCTTGCCGTGTCCATGGGCCGCGCCTGGAGGCTGCGACTCAGTGGCTTGCGCGGCCTCGGGGGGGGCCGGCGCTTTCGCGTCACTCATTCGCCAGCACATACCCCAACCTTTCCGGGCGCGGCGTGTTTCCACGGCGTGCGTCTGGCTCTCGGAATTTGCGTCGTCATTTCATTGGCTTGCGCTGCCACGCCCACACCCCGGCCACCGCCCGCCAGCCGCCCGGTCACGCTGCCGACCACCCCATGGACGACGGACCAGCGGGTGACCCACCTGCTCAACCGTGCAGCCTTCGGCCCGTCCCGCGAAGACGTCGACGAGCTCAGGCGCGTCGGACCCGAGGCGTGGCTCGCCGCCCAACTGACACCCGGCAGCGACCCCGCCATCGACCGCCGGCTCTCCGGTTTCAAGACGCTCCGGCTGTCGGTGGCCGAAGCGCTCGCTGCGTACCCGCCGCTCCAGAAGCGCTTGAAGGAGATGGGAGTGACGCCCGCGCAGCTCGCCGACGAAGACAGCAAGAAGCGACTGCGCGCGATGGTGGTGGAGAACGGGGAAGAGCTGCCCCGCCAGCTCCTCGTCGAGGCGACCCAGGCGAAGTTGATCCGCGTCACCCAGTCGCGCCGGCAGCTCGAGGAGGTGCTGGTCGATTTCTGGTTCAACCACTTCAACGTCTCGGCCGAGAAGAACCGCACCCGGTGGATGGTGACGCCCTACGAGCGCGACGCGATCCGCCCCTTCGTGTTCGGCAGGTTCCGCGACCTGCTCGGCGCGACGGCGAAGCACCCCGCGATGCTCTGGTACCTCGACAACTGGCAGAGCGTGAAGGAGGGCTTCCCCCCCCCGCTCAAGCGCCGCCCGGTCGATGACGAAGGTGCGCTGCGGAAGCGCCCCACCGGCCTCAACGAGAACTACGCGCGCGAGCTGCTCGAGCTGCACACCCTCGGGGTGGAGGCCGGCTACTCGCAAGACGACGTGCGGGAGGCGGCGCGTGCGCTCACCGGCTGGTCGATCGAGCTGCAGCCACGTCGGGGGCGGATGGGTGAGTTCGTCTTCCGCGACGGGACGCACGACACCGGGGCCAAGCACATCTTCGGGCTCGCGCTGCCGCCCGGTGGACGCCAGGCAGACGGGGAGCAGCTCCTCGACTTCCTCGCCCGGCACCCCGCCACCGCGCGGCACCTCGCGAAGAAGCTGTGCATGCGCTTCGTGAGCGACGACCCGCCGCCGGAGCTGGTGGAGCACGTGGCGTCCGTCTTCCTCGCGACCGACGGCGATCTCCGCGCGACGGTGCAGAGCCTCTTCGAGTCACCCGCGTTCTGGAGCGACGCCGCCCGCGGCGCGAAGACCAAGAGCCCGCTGGAGTTCGTCGCCTCTTCGGTGCGCGCGGTAGGCACCCTCGACGAGGTGCAACAACCGCTGGCCCGGCCGCTCGAGGCGATGGGCGAGCCGCTCTACCGCTGCAACCCACCCACCGGGTACGCCGAGCGGGGCGCGCCGTGGATCAGCGCCGGTGCGCTCGTCAGCCGCATCAACTTCGGTCTCGCGCTCGCGACCGGGCGCATTCCAGGGGTGGTGGTGGAGCTGCCCCCGCGCGCCGCTTCCGCCGACGCCACCATCGACGCGGTCGCGCTGCGCCTCCTCGGTCAGCGCCCGTCACCCCAGACCCGCGCCACGCTGCTCCAGGCGCTCTCAGCCCGCGAAGAAGATGGTGAGACGCGCACGCTCGAGCCGGCAGTCGTCGCCGGGCTGCTCCTGGGCTCACCGGAGTTCCAACACCGATGAACCGCCGCGACTTCTTCAAGGTGCTCGGCCTGTCCTTCCCCGTGCTCTCCCGCGCGCTCGCGCAGGGCACCACCGGCCGGCCGAAGACGCTGGTGACGATCTTCCTCCGCGGCGGCGTCGACGGCCTCTCGATGGTGCAGCCGGGGGGCGACCCCACGTTGCGCGTGCTCCGGCCGACGCTGCTGCACGAGGCGCTCCCGCTCGACGGCTTCTTCGGCCTCCACCCGGCGATGAAGGCGCTGCTTCCCTTCTACGCTTCGAAGCAGCTGGCGATCGTCCACGCCGTCGGCCAGGCCCACCCGAGCCGCAGCCACTTCGAGGCGCAAGACTTCATCGAGTCGGGGCTCGCCGGCGCCCGCCGACGTGACGGGTTCCTCAACCGCGCGCTCGCGTCGGTCCCCGGCGAGGCCCCCTTCCGCGCGGTGGCGCTGCAGAACGCGCTCCCCCTGTCACTGACCGGTGACGCGCCCGCCCTCGCCTTTCCCGCGCTCGCGCAGTTCCGCGTCGCCGGGGGCAGCGCGGCGGCGACGAGCTTCGAGGCGCTGTACGCGGGCGCGGTCGACGAGGCGTTTTGCTTGAGCGGCCACGAGGCCTTCGACGGCCTCGACGCGGTGCAGGAGCGCCGCCTCGCCACGCGCGAGCCGCAGCACGGCGCGCAGTACCCGAAGTCGCCGCTCGGCAATCGACTCGCGGATCTCGCGCGCCTGGTGCACGCCGACGTGGGCCTCCGCCTCGGCGTGACCGAGACCGGCGGCTTCGACACCCACCTCGCGCAGGGCGCCGGCACCGGCCCGCTCGCCACGCGCCTCGGTGAGCTCGCCCAGGCGCTGGCCGCCTTCGCCACCGATCTCGGGCCGAAGCTCGACGACGTGGTGGTGGTGACGATGACGGAGTTCGGCCGCACCGCCCGCGAGAACGGCACCCGCGGCACCGATCACGGAACGGCCTCGTCGCTCTTCGTGCTGGGGGGCGGCGTCCGCGGAGGACGCGTGGTGGCCGACTGGCCGGGCTTGGCCGGCGGCCAACTCTTCGAGCAGCGCGACCTCGCGGTGACGATCGATCTCCGCTCGGTGCTGTTGGAATGCCTGGCCGCCGCCGACGTGCCGGCCCGCCCCGCCGACGTGTTCCCCGACTTCACCGCGAAGCCCCTTCGCCTCTTCGGCTGAGGGCCGTGGTAGATCCCAGCCCTTACTGACGGCGCGCGTTGCTCCGTGGGGGTGCCATGGCTGAGCCGGAGGTCGATCCGCTCGTTGGACAGGTCCTGAGCGGACGCTTCGAGATCGTCGCGCCCCTGGGCGTGGGCGGCATGGGCCGGGTGTACAAGGCCGTGCAGCGCCCGCTGGGCCGCGAGGTCGCGCTCAAGGTGCTCAACCCCCGCTACGACGGCACCCGGGACCCCGGCTTCGAGCGGCGCTTCTTCCTCGAAGCGTCGATGACCTCGAAGTTGAAGCACCCCAACACCATCACCGTGCACGACTACGGCCGCACCGACGACGGCATCTATTACATCGCCATGGAGTACCTCGACGGCGAGACGCTCCAGAAGGTGCTCGCCGACAACGGCAAGCTGCCCTGGGCCCGCGCGATCTTCATCGCCGGCCAGGTCGCCCGCTCCCTGCGCGAGGCCCACAAGCTCGGCCTGGTGCACCGCGACCTCAAGCCCGCCAACGTGATGCTGATGAGCGAGGGCACCGGTGGCGACACGGTGAAGGTGCTCGACTTCGGGCTGGTGAAGTCGTTCACGCCCGAGAAGCCGAAAGAGAACGACGAGGTCGACCGCAACGGGCTCACCCAGGCCGGCGTACTGCTGGGCTCGCCGCTGTACATGGCGCCCGAGCAGGCCCGGGGCGAAGCCGACCCGCGCACCGACATCTACGCGCTGGGCGTCCTCATGTTCCAGACGATGGCCGGCCGCCCGCCCTTCGTGAGCAAGGAGTCGATCGACGTCATCGTGAAGCACATCCGCGAGAAGCCGCCCGAGCTCCGCTCGATGGCGCCGGAGGTGACGATCGAGGTGAACGCGCTGGTGATGAAGTGCCTCGAGAAGGAACCCGCGGCGCGCTTCCAGTCGATGGACGAGCTGCTCGACGCCATGCGTTTGGCGAGCGCAGGCCAGGGGCTGTCCGGGGCCTTCGCCGATCCGCGCACCCAGTCTGGCGTCGTGCCGCGCACCTCGACGCCCGGTCACCCGGTGGCCCACAGCGCGACGCCGTCGTTCACCAGCGCCGAGTCCGTCCGCAGCCTCGAGGTCGAGATGGGCGACAGCGGGCCGATCGAGCGCCCGCGCGGCCGGCTCCCGTTGATCCTCGGGGTGGTGTCGGTGGTGGTGCTCGGCGCAGGCGTCGGCGGCGTCGTGGCGTGGAAGGCGATTCAGCCCACCGCGGTCGTCGTCGAGCTGCCGGTGACGCCGCCGAAGCTCGAGGCGCCCCTCGTCGTCGTCGCGAAGCTCGACCCCGCGGTGCCCGCCGAGGTGCGCTTTGCCATCGACAGCCAGCCGCAGGGCGCGACGGTGATGCGCGCGGGCGTGCAGATCGGGGTGACGCCCTTCACCCTCACGCTCCCCCGGGAGGACGCGGCGCCGCTGCAGGTCGAACTCGCGTTCGCGCTCGACGGCTACGAAGCGAGCTCGGTCGTGGCCCAGGGCCTCGACGGCGTGGTGACGATCTCCAAGGCGCTCACGCGCAAGCCCGACGCGCCGCGCCCGGTGGTGCGCCCGGTGAAGAAGCCTCCGAAGAACCCCACGACCGATCCCAACGGGTACAAAGAAGACCCGTACTGATCACGCACCGGAGTGAACCGTCCATGTGGCGTCGTCTCGTCTGCCTCCGCGCGCTCGTCGCCGCGGCCGTGCTGCTCCCCACCCTCGCCCTCGCGGACGCCCGCGTCGAGGCGCGCCGCCACTTCAAGACCGGCATGGCCCTCATCGCCGACGGCAAGCTCGACGACGGCATCGGGGAGCTGCTCGAGGCCTACAGCATTCGCCCGCACCCCAACGTGCTCTTCAACATCGGCCGCGCGTACGAGGCCGCCGGCCGCCAGTCAGACGCGCTCACCTTCTACAACCGCTACCTCGATACCAACCCGCCCGACGCCGACAAGGTGCGCGCGCTGGCCAGCAAGCTCGAGGTCCCGAAGAAGGTCGACGCTCCGCCCGACGAAGTGAAGCGGCCCGAGCGCGGCCCGGCGGCGGCCCAGGTCGACGAGGGCACGGTGAAGCGGCTCAACGCCCTCGCCGAGCGCCTCGAGCGCGCGGTCGAGAAAGCCGAGGCCCGCGCTGCCGAGCCCGTCGCTGCCGCCGAGCCCCGACCAGGGATGCCGCCGGTCGCCGAGGAAGAGGACTTCGGCGTGCCCTACGAAGAGACGGTGGTCGCCGCCAGCCGCCGCGCGCAGGCGACCCTCGACGCGCCCAACGCGATCACCGTGATCACCGGCGACGAGATCCGCGCGTCGGGGCTGCTGTCGTTGCCCGACATCCTCCGCCGGGTGCCGGGCGCCGAGGTGATGAGCATGGGCCTGGGGTCGGCCAACGTCAGCTTCCGCGGCTTCAACCAGCGCATCTCGAACAAGGTGCTGGTGCTCGTCGACGGCCGCCCCGAGTACCAGGACTTCCTCGGGGTCACGCTGTGGCCCGTGCTGCCCGTGGGCCTCGAGGAGATCGAGCGGGTCGAGGTGATCCGCGGCCCGGGCAGCGCGCTCTACGGCGCCAACGCGATGCTCGGCGTGGTGAACATCATCACCCGCAGCCCCGGCACCGGGCCCACCGCAGAGTTCAACGCCTTCGCGGGCAACGCCAACCTCGCGGGCGGCAGCTTCGTGGCCTCGGGGGGAGACAAGGTGCGCTTCCGCGCGTCGGCCGGCTACCAGCAGGGCGACAAGTTCAGCCGCGACTACGCGCAGGGCCGGGCTGACGTGAAGAGCAACGTCGACGACCCCAACCTCGGGCTGCGCTCGGCGCGCGCCAACCTCACCGCGTTCTACGCCTTCAACAAGGACTTCTCGCTCTCGCTGTCGGGCGGGGTGAACCGGCTCTTCACCGAGCTCTACGCGCTGGGGCTGTTGCGCAACTTCTACCTCGACGGGCTCGGGGGCTACGCGAAGGCCGACTTCACCGGCGGGCCCCTGAAGATCCGCTTCTTCTGGAACCACTCGGCCTTCACCGCCGGCCCGCAGTACGAGCCGCTGGGC
>JBBRUE010000081.1:0-13476 GCA_038248085.1 Myxococcales bacterium
CTGCGGGCGCCTGCCCCGCGGGCTTCGCCTGCCGCCAGGCCCTCGCCCCCAACGGGACGACCCAGGTGCCGGTGTGCTTCCCCAACGGCGGCGGCAAGCCCGGCGCTGCCTGCGGCTTCGGGCCCGCGGCCTGTGAGAGCGGCCTGTGCATCCGCAAGGACTCGGGCCCCATCTGCACCGAAGGCTGCACCGGTGACGCTGACTGCCCCGACGGGTGGATCTGCGACCTGCTCCGCACGGTGACCGATACCTCCGTCCAGGCCTGCCTCCCTCCGGCCCTGCAGGACGGGTGACGTGAGCCGCGGGAAAAAACCCTGTACGTGCGTGTGTTTCACCGTGCTAAGCCGCCGCACCCTCTGAGGCGATCGATGCTGCCGTTCCGTGTGTTCATCGTGCTGTCACTCGGGCTGGCGCTTGCCGGTTGTGACGATCGCACGCGCACTCGGAAGATCATCGAGCCGTTCGCGGTGGTTCCCGGGACGCCGACCGTCGACGAAGCGACCCCCGCGGTCCTCGTCGACCCGACGCGCGCCACCGATGCCTTCGGGGTCAACGTCCCTCGACAGTGCGACGCCTTCACGCAGGTGCCGGTGCGCAAGGTCGATATCTTGTGGGTCGTCGACTCGTCGGGCTCGATGGCGCCCAAGCAGGCGCGGCTGGCGGCGAACTTTCAGGGCTTCATCAACCAGCTCGTCACCGCGGACCCGCCGATCGACTTCCACATCGCGGTCACCAGCACCGACACCGACGCGGCCAACGCGCGCGGCAAGCTCCGTCCCTGGACGCTGGGGGCGAGCAGCGAGAACTACATCAGCTGCACCCCGATGGGCGGGGGCGTCACGTGCAACACCGGGGTGAACCTCAACACCGTCGTCACCGCCTTCGCCCAGATGTCCGCGGTGGGCATCAACGGCTCGGCGACCGAGCGCGGTCTCTACGGCGCGTACCTCGCGCTGACCGAACCCACCAACATCACCACCCCGGTCTTCGATCGCTTCGTGCGCCCCGACGCGGCGCTGTACGTGGTGGTGGTCTCCGACGAAGACGACGCGAGCTGCACGCCGATGACGCGGCAGACCACCTGCACCGCCGACCCGGGCTGTCGCTGCGCGCCCGACAACGCGCTGGCCGGCGCCGGTAACTGGGGCGGCAGCGCTTACTTCGTGCGCTTCCTCGAGAGCTACAAGGGCTACGGCAATGCCGACTCGGTCGCCCTGGCGGCGATCGTCGCGACCGACGCCGACCCGGTGCCTTCCCAGTTCGGAGATCCGACGCCGCACGTGGGCTGCTGCCGGTCGCTCAACGGCCAGCCGTGCCCGACCTCCGGTACCAACGACGGCGGCTTCGAGATCGCCTACAGCGGCAGCCGCTATGCGAAGGTGGCCGCGGAGACGGGCGGGGTGACGGTGTCGATCTGCCAGCAGGACTTCTCCGCCGCGCTCTCGTCGCTCGGGTACGCCGCCTCGGGCCTGCGCCGCGACTTCCGGCTCAGCCGCGGCCCTGATGTCCGGCCTGACGGCGGGGTCGACACCGGCCTCACCACCTTCGTCAGCCCGGCCAGCGCCGCCAACTGCATGGTCGACGGCAATTGCCCGCCTCTCACCCCGGCCTGCCGCAACGGCCGCTGCGCGCGGAAGGTGGCGGTCGCCACCACCCCGCCGGCGAATGGCGCCACGTATCTGAAGTGCGAGGGCACCGGCCTTCGCAACATCGTCCGCTTCGAAGGCACCGCGGTGCCTGAACCGCTCAGCACGGTCGAGGTCTGTTACGACGTGCTCCCCACGTTCCAGAGCAGTTGTCCGTAGAAGAGGTGAATGGGCTCCATGACGCGCAAGACACTCAACCTGATGAGCTGCCTGGTGATGCTGACTGCCAGCGTGGCGTTCGCCGAAGACGAAGGTGACGAACTCGTCGAGAAGGTCGCGGTGCGGAACCGCCTCTTCTCGGTCGAGGGCAAGTGGGAGGTCGGCGGCAACGTCGGCTTCTCGCTCTTGAGCCGCCTGACCGATCACTACAACCTGAACGTGTCCGTCGCGTACAACGTGAAGGACTGGTTCGGGCTCGAGCTGCGAGGCGGCTATGCCCTCTCGCGCCACACCTCGCTGGCCGACCAGATTCAGACCGACTTCTTCGCCAACAACACCATCAGCAAGGCGAACGACGCGGCCGACCTCTGGGAGATGACCGCCAACGCGGTGATCGGCGCCCGGTTCCAGCCGATCTACGGGAAGATCAACCTGATGTCGGAGCTGCCGGTGCACTTCCAGTTCTACCTCTGGGCAGGCGGCGGCTTCGGGTTGCTCAAGCGCGAGTCGATGGTGCTGTGCACCAACAAGTCGAGCGCCCGGGTGTGCGACGCCTTCCTCACCGAGACCAAGCCCAGCCCGCTGGTGTCGATCGCCCTCGGGTTCCGCTTCTTCGTGCTCTCGGGTCACTCGATCAAGGTCGAGGTCCGCGACTGGAGCTACCTCGACTCGTACTTCGTCAACGTGGACCGCGCCGCGGCCACGCCCGGCAACCCCACGGCCGGCGGCACGCTCAGCCCCAACGCGGGCATCACCAACCTGGTCCAGTTTGATCTGGGCTACGCGTTCATCTTCTGAGGCGACTTCGATGACCTCCTTGCGTGACTCTCTGCTTCTCGCGGCCCTCCTCGGCGCCGGTCTCGTCCACGCGGCGCCTGCCGCCGTCGATGCGCCCGTGCTCCTGGCCCAGGCCACCCCCGCCGCCGATGACGACGACGAAGATGCCCCCAAGCCGCCGGTGAGCACCACCACGCCGCCGCCGACCACCGGCACCACGCCGGTGAAGACCGACGCGCCGGTGACCACCGCGCCGACGGCGGCGACGAGCACCAGCCCCGACGCGCAGAAGCTCGTCTCCGGTGCGCCGCTCTACAACCCGAACGTCGCGGTGCACATCGTCGAGCAGAAGGCCTACTCCGACTCGCGCAAGACCGAGATCGTGCTCTACCCGGTGCAGATGCAGGTGAACGGCAAGTTCACCCAGCACTTCGGCACCATGGGCAGCATCGTGTACCACCTGCAGGAGAACTTCGGCCTCCAGATCACCGGTGGCTACAACTGGTACAACGTCGAGTCGGCCTTCAACGGCGAGCTGGTCGAGAAGTTCCGCGTCGAGGCCCAGGCCGCGACCTCGCTGTTGTGGACCTGGGGCGTGATGGGCGGCGTCGAGGTGACCCCCCTCTACGGCAAGTTCGCCTTCTTCGAGGGCACGCTGGCCCACTTCAGCTTCGTGCTGAACGGCGGCGTCGGCGCGGGCGGTACGCGTCACCAGCTCAAGCCCGAGACGGTGCGCACCGACGGCACCCTCAGCCAGGCGACCTACGGCGACACCGGGGCCCGCTTCATGGGCTCGATCGGCGCCGGCTTCCGGCTGCAGCTCGGCCAGCGCTTCGCCTTCCGCCTCGAAGTGCGCGACGTCGTCTACACCGCGCGCATGGAGCGGGTGAACGGCTGCAACGTCGACGACCTCCGCGCCATGGACACCAAGATCCGCGGCGGGCAGGACCCGGCGACCGCCACCGTCGGTGGGTCGTGCAACGTCGACACCTTCACCGGCACCATCGAGAACACGGACATCAAGCGCAGCAACGACGTCCCGCTGGCGCTCAACCTGGTCCGCATCCCCAGCTCCGACGTGCTCAACAACATCGGGCTGTATCTCGGGATCTCGTTCCTCTTTTAAGGGCACATCATGAAGCGCACGCTCTTCTTCGCCGTCACGCTGCTCGCCGGACTCGCGTCCGCGCAGGACCTCGCCATCTACAACAAGGCGCTGTCTGCCTATAACGGCAACCAGTTCGAGGACTCCGCGCGGTTGTTCTTCGAGGTCACCAACTCGACCACCGACAACGACCTGCGCCTCAAGGCCGAGTACTACCTCGCCTCGAGCTTCCAGCGGTCGAACCTGCCGTTCACGGCGTTCGTCTACTTCACGCCGATCGTCAAGGCGGGGCCCCAGCACCCGTACCACCTGAAGGCCGTGGAGGCGCTGATCGCGCTGCAGGAGGTCCTCAACGACGACTTCCTCATCCCCTCGATCATGAACAGCCTCTACGATCGCTACGCGGACGCGTGGGCGACGCTGCCCCTCGAGGTGCTGGCGCGCATCAACTACCTCATCGGCCGCATCGCGCACCGCAAGGGCAAGCTCGACGAGGCCAAGCAGTTCCTCGAGGCGGTGCCCGACACCAGCCAGTTCTACGCGAAGGCCCAGTACATGGTGGGCATCACCCTGGCCGACCCGCGCTTCCCGGCGGCCGACGAGCAGACCCGGGCCCGCAACCTCGAGGCGGCGATCAGCACCTTCGAGGGCGTGCTCAAGGTGCGCACCCGCCAGCTCGACTTCGACGACACCAAGCACCTGTCGTACCTCGCGCTGGGCCGCGGCAGCTACAACCAGGGCCAGTACCAGAAGTCGACGGAGTGGTACGAGAAGGTCCCTCGCTTCTCGAAGTACTGGGACCAGTCGCTCTTCGAGAACGGGTTCGCCCGCTTCCAGAACGACGACTTCGGCGGGGCGCTCGGTTCCCTCCAGGGCCTCTACGCGCCGCAGTTCGCCGGCGCCTTCGAGCCCGAGTCGTGGATCCTCACCGCCACCACCTATTACTTCTCGTGCCTCTACGACGAGTCGAAGGCCTCGCTGGTCGAGTACGAGCGGCTCTACCTCCCGATGGCGGAGAAGCTCAAGCCGTTGGTCGACTCGGCCGAGCCGCGTGACCTCCCCGCGTACTTCAAGCTGGTCAACACCGCCGACAGCCCGGAAGTGCCGAAGGCCGTGCTGAACTGGGTGCGCACCAGCCAGCGCATGCTCGGCCTGTTCAGCATGCTCAAGCAGATCGAGACCGAGAAGGCCGTGATCGAGGCCAACCAGAGCTGGCGCGCCGCGAAGATGTCGGGCGACCTGGTGACCTACCTCGATCAGAACAAGGGCACCCTCGAGCAGGCCGCCGGGTCGATCGCCAAGGCCCGCCTCACCGAGGCCTACCGCACGGTGAAGGGCTTCGGCGACCAGGTCGAGATCATCCGCTTCGAGATCGCCAAGGCCGAGAAGGAGTTCGCCGAGACCGGCCTCGACGCGCAGGGCCTGCTCTCGAAGCAGGTGCTCTACCGCCCGAAGATGCCCGCCGAGAACTGGAACTACTGGAAGTTCGAGGGCGAGTTCTGGCGCGACGAGATCGGCTACTACCAGTACACGCTCAAGCGTGGCTGCCCCGCGACCAACTGAACCGTCGGCGGAACACTTCGAAATTCTCAGCAGTTGAGAAGGGTGCCCGATGTCATGGGCGCCCTTTTCTTCACTCGGAGCCCTGTTGTAGGTTCCGCGCGTTTTTTGCCCCACAGGAGCGCAGATGAAGCTCGCAGTTCGCATCCTTACCGTCCTCGCCGTTTCGGCTGGTCTCATCGCCAGCCCCGCGGTTGCTCAAGCGAAGAAGAAGGCTGACCCGAAGGCGGGTCCCGCGGCGACGAAGGCGGCTGACGCGAAGGCGGCGGCGGCGAAGAAGCCCGAAGAGCGCAAGGGCCCGGCGAAGCTCGACGGCCGTGAGCAGCCGAAGATCGAGGACGTCGAGAAGGAAGCGAACGCCGACAAGAAGCGCGACGAGCAGATCGAAGCGGCGAAGAAGATCATCCCCAAGATCGAAGACGGCAACCCGACCAAGGCCGACCTGCTCTTCCAGCTCTCGGAGCTCTACTGGGAGAAGTCGCGCTACCTGTACCGCAAGGAGATGCTCGGCTTCTTCAACCAGCAGAAGGAAGCGGACGACAAGAAGAACCGCGGCGAGAAGGTCCCCGACCCCAAGGAAGATCACCGCGAGTCCGAGCTCTACCGCTCCGAGACGATGCGGCTCTACGAGACGATCCTCCGCGAGTACCCGACCTACGAGCGCAAGGACGAGGTGCTCTTCAACCTCGCCTACAACCAGTACGACATCGGCAAGCGCGACCTCGCGGTCAAGCGCTACGAGGAACTCCTCAAGAGCTACCCCGGCTCGAAGTTCGTCGCCGACACCTACGTGCAGCTCGGCAACCACTACTTCGAGGTCGCCAACATCCTCGAGAAGGCCAAGACCTACTACGAGAAGGCCTTCGCCTCGGCCAACCCGCGCATCAAGTCGTACGCGCTCTACAAGCTGGCCTGGTGTGACTTCAACGCCGGCGAGCACGAGAAGGCGCTCAAGAAGCTTCAGGACACCGTGGAGTTCGCCGAGAAGCAGGGCAAGGAGAAGTCGTTCACCGACCTCAAGAACGAGGCGCTGTCCGACTCGATCCGCATGTTCGTGCAGCTCAACCGCGCCGACGACGCGATGGCCTATTACAAGGCCCACGCCGGCAAGAAGAAGCAGCTGACCTTGATCGGCAAGCTCGCCTACTCGCTCCAGGAGGCCGGCCACCACGACAACGCGATCAAGTCGTTCCGCTTCCTCCTCACCGACAACGCGGTGTCCGAGTCGGCCCCCGATTGGCAGCAGGCGGTCATCAAGTCGTACGAAGGCCTGCGCCAGCGTGAGAACGTCAAGAGCGAGGTCAAGAAGCTCGCCGAGCTCTACCGCCCGGGCAGCACGTGGTGGAAGGCGAACGAGTCGAAGAAGGAAGTGCTCCGCAACGGCTTCAACGTCGCCGAAGAGGCGATGCGCACCGTGGTGACCGAGTACCACCAGGAAGCGCAGAAGACGAAGCAGGTCGAGACCTACCGCCTCGCGCGCGACATCTACAAGCAGTACGTCGAGGCGTTCGCCGCGGGTGACGACGAGAACTTCGTCGCCGACCAGGCCTTCAACCTCAAGTTCTACTACGCGGAGATCCTCTGGGCCCTCGAGGAGTGGGAGCCCGCGGCCCGCCAGTACGACGGCGTGGTGGCCTTCAAGGTGCCCAACCGCCCCGAGGCGAAGGAGGCGGCCAACGAGAAGTACCGCCAGTCGTCCGCGTACAACGCGATCCTCGCCTACGACAAGCTGGTGAAGATCGAGCGCGGCCAGCTCGCGAAGACCGATCTCAAGGAAGGCCAGAAGATCGAGGAGAACAAGAAGAAGGGCGTGGTCGAGAAGACCGCGAAGATCGAGAAGCGCTCGGCCAAGGAGCTCGAGGAGAAGCCGATCACCCCCTTCGAGAAGCAGCTGGTCGCCGCGTGCGACAGCTACAACAAGCTCTTCCCGAAGAACCCGGACGAGGTCGACATCTCGTACCAGGCGGCCGTGGTGTTCTACGACAAGAACCACTTCGTCGAGGCGGCCCGCCGGTTCGGCGACGTCATCAACAAGTACCCCGAGGAGAAGCGCTCGCAGGAAGCGGCCGACCTCACCATGTCGGTGCTCAACGAGCGCGAAGAGTGGCTCGAGCTCAACAAGCTGGCCCGCGTGTTCAAGGGCAACGCCAAGCTCTCCAAGCCGGGCACCGAGTTCACCAAGCGCGTCGGGGCGATCGTCGAGAGCTCGCAGTACAAGTACATCGACGAGATCGTCTACAAGAAGGAGAAGGACGCGGCGAAGGCGGCCGACCTCTTCCTCGCGTTCGTCGAGGAGTTCCCCAAGTCGGAGAACGCCGACCGCGCGCTGACCTACTCGATGATCATCGCCCGCGAGGCCAACCAGCTCGACAAGGCGATCGTCATCGGGGAGCGGGTGCTCAAGGAGTACCCCACCACCGAGTTCGACCTGAAGGTGAAGGTCGCGCTGGCGTACTTCTACGAGAAGATGGCCAACTTCGAGAAGTCGGCCCAGATGTACGAGAACTTCGTCGCCACCTACGACCTCGCGGCCGGGGACAAGGCGATCGGGTACGAGAACATCAAGGACCTCCTCAAGAAGGAGCGCGAGGCGCGGGAGAAGGAGACCAAGGCGAACAAGGGCAAGCCCGCCGCCGGTGCCGCCCCCGCGATCACCACGGTCGACCTCAAGAGCATCAAGGAAGAGTCGAAGAAGAAGGAGCGCGAGGCCCTGGTGAAGGAGGCCGAGGCCCTCGTCGCCGACGCCCAGTACAACACCGGGTTCTGGTTCGAAGGCGTCGGTCAGTTCGACAAGGCCATCGCCGCGTACAACCGCTACATGACGCGCTTCAAGGACAAGAAGGACGCGCCCGACATCGCCTACAACATCGGCCTCGTCCTCGAGAAGCAGGGCAAGTCCGCCGAGGCGATCGCCCACTTCAACACCTTCCTCACCAGCTACGCGAAGGACGCCCGGGTGACCGACGTGCGCCGCCTCGAGGTGAAGTACCGGCAGTACCTGCTCAACGGGAAGCTGAAGAACGCCAACGAGCAGGACCGCCTGGCCAAGGACATCATCGCGTCCTTCCCCAAGCTCAAGGAGGAGGAGAAGAAGAACGACCGCGCGATGCTCGCCTTCGCGCAGACCCGCTTCGCCACCCTCGAGCCGTCGTGGAAGGCGTACACCGACATGAAGTTCAAGAAGATCGGCGCCTTCAAGACCGATCTGGCGGCCAAGCAGAAGAAGCTCACCGAGCTCGAGAACGCGTACACCGAGGTGCTGAAGGTCGGCAACCCGGAGTACGGCATCGCCGCGCTCACCCGCGTCGGCCTCCTCTACTCGGACTTCGCCACCAACATCACCGACATGCCGGACCCGCCGGGCCTCGACGAAGACCAGCTCGCGCTGTTCCGCTCGGAGCTCGAGAACCGCTACATCTTCCCCGTCGAAGAGAAGTGCGTGGAGGCGCTCGAGAAGGCGCTCGGCAAGTCGTACGAGCTGTCGATGTACAACGAGTGGACCCTGCTCGCGCAGGACAAGCTCAACAAGTACAAGCCGGGCTTCTACGGCAAGCCGCACGACGTGGCCTACCGGGGCAGCGAGTTCTTCGCGACCGGCGCCTTCGAGAAGAAGGCTGACCTCCCGGCCGAGTCAGTGGTCGAGACGCCTGCTCCCGCTCCCAACAACAGCGCGGCCGCCCCGACTCCGGGCGCGGGCGTTCGTTGATCTCCGACAGCCAGGAAGGACTGACGCACATGAAGTCGATTCGCATCGCAGTGCTGGTGAGCGCCGGGCTCGTGGGCTGTACGACGGTGAAGGAAGAGGTGAAGAAGGACGTGATCGTCGCGCCTCCGCCGAAGGTGGCGGAGAAGACGACCCAGGAGACCTTCGCCGACGCCGTCGCCGCGTTCGACGCGGGCAAGTACGACGACGCGCGCACCGGCTTCACCAAGGTCGCCGCGAAGGTGCCCAACAACGTCGTGGTGCAGTTCAACCTCGGCGTCATCGCCGAGAAGCAGGGCAAGCTCACCGAGGCCGCCGGCTTCTACGAGGCCGCCAACAAGCTCGACCCGAAGCACAAGCCCACGCTGCTCAACCTCGGGCGCGTGTACCGCCTGCAGGACAAGTTCGACAACGCCATCACCCTCTACGAGGGCGCGTTGAAGGACCCGGCCAACGAATACGACATCGAGCTCAACAACAACCTCACGGTCGCCTACCGGCTGGAGAAGAAGTACGCGCAGGCCGAGGCCGTCGCGCGCAAGGTGCTCGCGCGCACCAAGGACAACCCGGACGCGTACAAGAACCTCGCGCTCATCTACTTCGACCAGGGCAACTTCCGCCTCGCGGAGTTCATCTCGGCGAACGCGAAGAAGCTCGATGACAAGGATCCGGGCGTCTACAACAACCTCGGGCTCATCTACCTGAAGCTCGACGATCGCCGCCTGGCGCTCAGCCAGTTCCAGAAGGCCGTCTCGCTCAACAAGGACTTCGCGCCCAGCCTCTTCAACATCGGGGCGATGGCGCTGGCCTACCGCGACTACGACGGCGCCGAGAAGGTGCTCTCGCGCGCGACCGAGATCGACCCCAACTCCTACGAGGGCTTCCTCGCCTACGCCTACGCGCTCGACGGCCAGAAGGGGCGCGACGCCAAGAAGGGCCTCAAGGCCGGCGAGATGTTCGAGCGGGTGCTGGCGATCAAGCCCCACCAGGCCGACGCGGTGTGCGGCGCGGGCTGGGCCTACGCCGCCGACAAGGCCGGCTGGGACAAGGCGCTGGGCTTCCTCGAGCAGTGCAAGGCCGTGCCGACCACCACCGCGACCGAGCAGCAGCTCATCGACAGCAAGCTCAAGGGCATCGTGGCGATGCAGAAGGCCGGGCAGCAGGCGGCCCAGGCCAAGCCCGAAGAGAAGGAGAAGCCGAAGGCCACCACGCCGTCCGGCCCCTCGCTCCTCGACAAGGTGTCCGACGACGCCGCCAAGCAGGACCCCGGCGCCGCCCCGACGGAGCAGCCCGCCGCCCCCAAGCCCTGATTTCTGCTCCCACTCCGGGTGTCCGGGGTGGGGGTGACAACCACCCCCGAGATCCTTAGTATCCGCCGACTTTTCAGGAACCCACCCCTCCCATGTGGTGTCACAGGGGTGTACGGAGGCAGCACATGAAGCGTGTTTTTGCAGGCATCGCGATCCTCTCTCTGGTCTCCACCGCTGCCCTCGCTGAGGACAAGGTGGTGCGCGAGGCCGACAAGACGGTCTTCCGCAAGAAGACCACCATCGACTTCACCGACGTGGCCATCGACGGCGAGCTCACCAAGCCCGAAGGCAGCTATTCCGTGTCGAAGAAGAAGACGACCTTCAAGACGCTCATCAAGGTGCGCGACAACTTCAACCCCGAGCTTCAGAAGTCTGTCGAGAACCTCTGAACATCCTGGCAGCCCGCTTCACCTGAAGGACATTTCCCATGGCCAAGAAGATCACCCTCCAGATCACCAACCCTGACGGCTCGGTCACCGAGAGCACCAGCGAACTCGAGAGCATCATCGTCGGGTCCGGTTCCGGCGCTGCCATCAAGGTGACCGACCCGAAGGTCTCGAACCTTCACTGCATGTTCAAGGTCGAGAAGGACGGCGCGGTGACGGTGATCGATCTCGGCTCCGAGAGCGGCACCAAGTTCAAGGACCAGTCCGTCAAGGAGCCCGCGCTCGTGGCTTCAGGCGAGACGGTGATGATCGGCGAGTCGAAGGTGAAGGTGGTCTACGGCGACAAGGCCGCCGACGCCGCCACGCCGCCGCCCCCTCCCGCCGACGCGAAGGCCGAGGTGAAGAGCGAGAAGAAGAAGGACAAGAAGAAGGGCGACAAGTTCGTCCCCAACACCAAGGCGCTGGCGGGCACCGGCAAGAACGCCGCGGCCCTCTTCAGTGAGCCGCTCCCGGCCGAGGCCGTGCCGACCGAGAACGAGAAGGTCCTCCAGGTCGCGCTCCTCTGGGGCGACACCCTGATCAACGTGCAGCACTTCGCCGAGGGCGTGCCGGTCACCATCGGCGAGGGCCAGGGCAACCGCTTCACGGTGTTCAACGTCGGCGCCGCCTTCACCCTGGCGCAGGCCCGCGGCGGGTCGGCGATCGTCAACGTGCCTTCCGAGGCCGGGCTGATCGTCACCACCAAGAGCGACAGCCACAAGTCCAAGGAGCAGCTCAAGAACGAGGGCAAGCTCAAGGCCGCCGAGGGCGGGGTTCGCGCCGACGCCGTCGAGCTCGCGCTCCACGACCGCGCGCAGGTCTCGTTCGACAACGTCGCCTTCATCGTTCGCTACGTGCGCCCGAGCGCCGCGATCAGCATGAACACCCTCGAGGAGCACGACTTCACGTTCTTCAAGATCGTGTCGATCTGCCTGATGGCGTTCTTCGCGCTCGTGGCGGCGATGGTGCTCACGCCGCTGGGCTTCGGTGGCGAGGGCGACGACATCTTCGCCAACCCGTCGAAGTACGTGAAGATGGTGATCAAGCCGGAGAAGAAGCAGGAGATCAAAAAGTTCAAGGATCTCTCTGGCATCGCCGAGGGCGCGAAGGCGAAGGAGAAGGAAGGCAAGTTCGGCAAGCAGGACGCGAAGAAGGCCGAGGCGGACCCCTCGAAGAAGGGCGCCCCCACGGTCGACGCCAACAAGCGCGAAGAAGACCGCAAGAAGGTCTCGAGCCTCATGGCCGGCATGTTCGGCGGCGGCGCGTCGTCGAACGTCTTCGGCCCCGGCGGCCTCGGCACCGGCATCAACAGCGCGCTCGGCGGCCTCCAGGGCGGCGCGGGCGTGGGTGATGCGCAGGGCGTCGGCGGGCTCGGCTCGCGCGGCAGCGGCGCCGGCGGCGGCGGCACGGGCCTGGGCCTGGGCGGTCTGGGCACCAAGGGCGGCGGGCGTGGCCGCGGCGGCTACGGCTCGATCGATCTCGGCGGCAAGGGCAAGGACTCGACCCGGGTGATCCCCGGCAAGACGACCGTCGTGGGCGGCCTCGACAAGGACGTCATCATGAAGGTCATCAAGCGCCACCAGAACGAGATCAAGTTCTGTTACGAGCAGGAGCTCCAGAAGAACCCCGCGCTCGGCGGCAAGGTCGCGGTGGCCTGGACCATCGACCCGGCCGGCGCCGTGTCGGAAGCCAACGTCAGCGAGTCGTCGATCGGCAACGCCAACGTCGAGTCCTGCATCGTGCAGCGCATTCGCCGCTGGAAGTTCCCCGAGCCGTCGGGCGGCGGCGTGGTGAACGTCACCTTCCCCTGGATCTTCAAGGCGGCCGGCGACGAGAGCGAAGGCGAATAAGCCTCGCTCGTTGCCTCGACGTACAGCGCGCGGCGCGGACCTCCTCGGTTCCGCGCCGTTCTGCTTTTCACGATTGTGTTTGCGCGTTCCGTAGGTATGGTGCCGCGCCCTTTGTTCTGGAGGTTTCGTGCGGAAGCTCGCCCTGTTGTTCGTCGCGCTGATGGTCTCGTCGTCGGCTCTTGCCGCCACCCCGTCCGAGGGTGTGCCCCTCGAGGTGCGCCGCGGCTTCTTCACCGAGACGGACATCGGTGGCTTCTTCACCGTCGGCGGTGACAACGGCTACTCGAACCTCCAGACCTACCTGCAGCTGGGCATCGGCTACCAGCTCACGATCAACGGCGGGAAGGGCATCATTCCCATCGGCTTCCACGTGGGCATCGGCGCCAACGCGCAGAACTGCTGGGCGGGCGTCAACAATGCCGGCACGTGCACCCAGTCAGACAACTTCACCATGACCATGCTCAACCTCTCGGTGGGCTACCTCCACCAGATCGTCGAGCGCTTCTACGTGGGCGGGAAGATCATCGGCGGCACCACGCTCCTCGACCCCGACCCGGTCGGTGACGGCGGGCTGGTGCGCGGCAACTTCGGCGTCGCGGCGAGCTTCGAGTACGCCACCAACATGGATCACTTCTCGGTCGGCCTCGACATCGCCTACCGCCTGGTCATCGGCCCGAATATCAACGCGCTGATGTTCTACCCGCGGGTCCAGTACACGTTCTGATCGATGCCCTTTGGGGCGACGACGGGCACTCGACGGCTCCGGGCAACCGGGGCCGTTTTCGTTTTCGCGTGGTAGACGGCGCCGCATGGACGCTTACGGACTGGGACGAGTCGTCGGTGAGAAGGGTGTGCTGCCGCAGCGCGCGAAGAAGCTCGACCCGTCGCTGCCCCTGCGAGACGGGGAGCTGCTCATCGACGTCGAGAGCCTCAACGTCGAC
>JBBRUE010000082.1:0-13451 GCA_038248085.1 Myxococcales bacterium
CCCGGCGCGCGAACACGCCGCCGCAGACCTCTTCACCAACGTCGATGGCGGGGTGGCCACGCCAGGGGCGCGCTTCCTCGAGACGCTCCCCGAGCGGGCGCGCGCGTCGCTGAAGAGCGATGGCTACGTGGTGCTCGACCAGAAGCCGCTCAGTGCTGGTGGGCCGTCGATGCTGGGCGCGGTGGTGCGCTTCGATCGACCCCGCGACGAGGTGTTCGCGATCATCACCCAGCCCTCGCAGATGAAGGACTTCCTGCCGCATGTCGAGCAGTCGAAGACCTTCGGTGTGCGCACGGCCGATGGGGAGGTCATCGACTCGGTGGTCTCGTTCCTCTTCACGTTCCGCTACCGCACGCAGCACTGGTACTACCCCGACGAACACCGCATGGAGTGGAACCTCGACGCGACCGGCGGCGACGGGCTCACCGAGCAGTTCGGGTTCTGGCAGCTCTACGACTTCGACGGGAAGACGAGCATCGGCGAGTACGGCACGCGCATCGTCGCGCGCGGGGTGATCATCAACCTGCTGCGCGGACTGGGCGAGCGGGGCGGGGTGGCCGATGCGCTCAAGGCGTTCCGCACGCACGTCGCCATCGCGAAGATCGAAGTGCCGGTGCCGGTCGTCCCGGCCGAGGCGGCGTCGACCGCAGCCGCCGCGAAGTAGCTCACGCCGCTTCGCGCGGGCGACCGAGCTCGAGCAGGAACAACACGCCCAGCGCGACGAAGCACACCGCCGTGTCGAGCCTGAAGTGGGTGCCGGTGTCGGTCGACAGGTTCGTCGCGTACGACGCCACGCACATCGCCAGCAGCGTGAGCCACACCAGCACGCCGCGCCCGTTCGTCCTCGGCCCGGTGGGGACTGCGTGCTCCGCGGCGAGCGTCACCAGCAAGAACGCCGAGTGCATGTAGTAGTTGGCCGGGTTGAAGACGATCGGCACCAGCGCCACGCCCCACGCCGCCGCGCGCACGAGCGAGGCCCGGCGCAGCACGTACGACAGCGCGAGCAGGCTCCCCACGCACGCCGCCACCCAGGCGCCCTTGTCGACGCTCACGTAGGTGCGGAAGGCGATGTTGTTGACGTGGTTGTCGCGATCGAGCGTCTGCACCTTGTGCAGCCACTCCGTCCACGAGCTGGCGCCGAAGACGGCGATCGACAGGCCCACGAGCACCACGCTGGCGACCGCCACGCCGAGCACCACCCACAACAACGGCTTCGCGGCGGCCAGCGCTTCCCCGCGCTTCTTCTGCAGCAGCAACTTCACCCCGACCCACACCACCGGGAGGCTCATGGTGACGAAGGTGAGGGCGGGGAACGCGCGGATCCACGCGCTCCAGGCGAAGGCGGCGCCGGCCCACGCGAACTTCTTCTTCTGTAGCAGCGCCAGCCCGATGGCCCACAACGAGAGCCAGTCGTGGCGCAGCGTGGCCCCGAACCAGTTGCTGCCGAACTGGTAGAAATCCATCGCGCCGAACACGGTCATCGCGAGGAACGCGGTGCGCGCGCCGAAGGCCCAGCCCAGCGCGAGGAAGGCGAGGGCCAGCAGCAGCAGGTCGGCCTCCACTCCGCGCCAGAGGGTCGCGTCACTCGCCGGCGCCGAGGCGAACAACGCGCGGGCGCTCAGGAACCACACCGGCGTCGCGTTGCCGCCGTGATCGTTCATCGAGCCGAGGAACCCGCCATCGCCCATCGCGCGGCGGAAGTAGTTCATGTCTTCCAGAAACAGGGCCCAGCGCTCGGGGGTGAAGCGCGCGCGCACCTCGAGCAGGTGCGCCTTCGAGGCCCCCACCGTGGTGCCCACGTGAGTGCGCAGGTCGCGCAGGGGCTGGGCGTCGAAGGCGTCGAGGCTCTGCCCGTCGGCGACCGCCAGCACGCTCGCGGCGTACACCCCGTCGAAGCGCAGCTCCGGGAAGTACTTGGCGATCGGGTAGTACGTGCGCATGTCGTAGTGGTGCAGCCACGTGCCCCGGCCCGCGCCCGCGTCGTGGAACTGCGGCGTGCCGAGGTTGAGGAAGCACCACATCGCCATCGCGCCGGTGACGGCCATCGTCCCGACCACGAAGCCGCCGTGCGAAGGCCAGCTCGAAGGCCACAGCCGCTCGCGCAGCACCGCGGCGAGCGCGACCAGGGCCACCGCGGCCCGCACCCAGGCGAGTGACACGGTGAAGCCGGGCGTCGCGGGCGTGAGCTCGAACACCAGCCACGCCGTCGCCGCGAGCCCCACGCCGGCCAGCGCGCCGAGCGCGAGGCGCGGCAGGCGGCGACTGGCCACCGCCAGCAACACCGCCATGCCCAACACCCAGGCGAGGAACGCCTGCTCGAGGGGGCGGCGGGGAATCCACTTCGAGCGCAAGAGCGTGGAGCCCGTGGTGCCGCCCGCGAAGACCTCGACCTCGCTGATGCTGAAGCGCTCGTCACCGCCCCGCGCGGTCAGCCGCACGAAGCGCGCAGTGCCCTGGACCCCGGTCTCGGAGCGCGTGCGCAGCCCGCCGCCCTCGAGGCCCCCGAAGCGGACGAAGTCGCGCCACGCCACGCCGTCGTCGGAGGTCGAGAGGAGGTACTCGTCGTTGTTGTCGGCCTGGATCGCGGCGCCGGTCAGCGCCCGCGCCTCGCCGAGGTCCCATTCTACCGCGGCGCCGGGAGGCAACATCACCGCGCCTGGGCCGTCCCACGCGTCACCGTCGAGGGGGCTCTGGAGATCGGTGAGCCGGTCTGGGCGCAGGACGCCGTCGGCCCGCACCGGCTCGCGCCGTGAGAGCACGTTCTGCGCCTGCGCCGTGAGCGACGTTCCCGCGAGCAGACAGAGAAGCAGGGTTCGCATTCGAGGCGCGCGACCCTAGTACGCTGCACGCGCGATGGCCGATTTCCCCGCGCTGGAGGTGATGACGGTCGGCAGTCCCGGGCTCCCCCTCGGCCACCGCGTTCCGCTCGAGGAGCACCGGCTGGGGATCGGCCGGGGCGCGTCGAGCGACGTGGTGATTCTGTCGGGCACGGTCGCGCGTCAGCACTGCGAGGTCGTCTTCGAGCATGGGCGCTGGTGGGTGCGCGATCTCGGCAGCTCCAACGGCACCTTCGTGCGCGGCGAGCGGGTCGATGACGCAGAGCTCGAGCACGGCGACTGCTTCGAAGTGGCGTGGGGCCCGTGCTTCCGCTTGCTGCTGCGCGAGCCCGAGGACGTGCGCGACGAGGCGATGGAGCGCGCGATCCGCGAGTCGCCCGACGACGATCGCCGGTGGTCGGTCTACGCCGACTGGCTGCAGGAGCGCGGCGCCCCGCTGGGGGAGCGCCTCTCGAACCCCTTGCCTGCCGATGACCTGCGCTGGCTGGGGCCGGCTGGAGGCGACGCCTTTCGCGGCGAACTCCAGGTGGAGTGGACCCACGGCCTGCCGCGCCGCGCGACGATCCGCTGCCTGTCGGGCCTTCACGCCGAGGTGAGCTGGGAGACGCGTCTGGCCACCCTGCGCCGCCAGCCCGAGTTCCGCTTCTTGCGCGAGCTGGAGGTGGACGTCGGTTCGTTTCACCGCGCCGCGCTGGAGACGCGGTGGGCGGCGCAGTTGCTCGACGACCTCGGCGACTCGTTCCCGTTGCTCGAACGCATCGCCGTCGGTCCAGGCACCTGGCTCGACGACCCCGCGCCGCTCGAAGGCCGGCTGGTCGAGGTCCGGCGAACGCACCCGCGGCTCACGACCACCGCCTCGTCGCTGGGTGTGCCCTGGCGCGGCGCGTCGCTCTGCCTCGAGGCGATCCCCGCGGGCGTGTACTCCAACCTCGCGCCGGGCCAATCGCTCGCGCTGCGTGGCCCTGCGCACGTCGACGCCGACGCCGGGGCGGAGATCGTGATCCGCGTGCCGCCTCCGATGTGCGGCTTCCGGGTGCACTTCGCGGGCGATCGCTGGGTGCTCGAGGCGGCCAACCCGCGGCTGGCCCGCACGCTCCACCTCAATGGGCGCGCGCGCCTGCACGGCTTGTTGCGCGGTGGTGACGTCATCGAACCGGCGAGCGGCGTGCGGCTCCGCTTCGAGGCCTGACGGCCGGCGCAGCGCCTCGCGGCCATGGGTGCCAGGCCCTGGTGAGCCCTGGTCCTGACGATGCGCCAGCCACGTAGCGCTTCGGCGCGGCGAGGTGCACCACGTCAACGCAGCGTCGATGCAGTCAAGAGCGGGAGCGCGCCTCGTCGTGCAGCCTCTTCCTTTGCAACTGAAGGGGCTCGCGAGACGTCGAAGGTCTGCGCCGAACTGATGGTGCGCGTCGCGGCCGAAGCCGGCGGCCTTCGCTGCGCTTCACCGTCGATCGAGGAACGAGAGCATGAAGTGGCCGAGCTCGGCGGCGGTAGCCCAGTCATGGGTATCAGGAATGGAGAACTCCACCGAAGACGCGAAGAGGAAGCTCGGGTCGGGCGCTCCGTGAACCTCGCGCACGAGCCTGAGCGACACGTTCTGCTCGTCGCCCATCACGCTGTGGCTCCCGACCGAGACGACCCTCAGGCCTCGAACGAGGTCCCTGAAGTGCTCTCGGCTCAGCGGCTCGACGTCGGCGGTCGTGGTGACGGCCGACAGATCGCGGGTCGCTGCGATCTCGACGACGCTGCCCCCCTGTGACGCGAGCCGGGACAGCACCTGAGCCAGGCGCTCGAGAGGCGAAACCAGTCGGGCCTTCACGATGAGGAACTCGCTCGAGCCAGCCTTGACCTGGCGCCAGGGGCTGCCCTTGAGCGGAGGCCGGTTCACGTTCTTGATGATCAGCCGCGGTCTCCCACAGCGGGCCACCAGCGCTTCGATGGGCTCACTCACGCAGGCGAGCCAGCACGGCCTCGATGGTGGTCTCATCAGGTCGATCAAGGTGCGTTCCCAACGCCACGTGCTGGTCAAGACGGGGGTTGTTGGCGAAGGTGGCGATGTCGGCGCCGACGCGCTTGAGGGCGCCGAGCAGGGCAACCCGGGCGTTGAAGTCCATCTCGCCGGGCGTCTCGAGGTTGACCCGTGCGAAGTTGGCCCGCTGAAGCGCAGGCGCGAGCGGGTGGTCCCAGCCTTCGTTGTTGGCGTCATCGCCCTCGCGCGCGTGCATGGTCGCACAGTACTTCACTGGTGAAGAATGACGCCTCCGCCTTCACCCCTACTGCTCCCTGTGGTCGCTTCGATCAGGCCAGACGCTCGCGTTTCACCGCGGCGCGGCGCTGCAACGCCTCGGCTTGCGTGATGTCGCCCCGCACGCGCAGCACCGCCTCCAGTGCGCACAGCCTCGCGATTAGCGCGGTGTGCTCGGGGCCGCTTCGGGGTGCTGCAGGCCCCACCGGTGCATCGCCTGGTACACCGACTTGAGCCCGCGCCCGAGAAGGTGCTGACCGAGGTCGTGAAGACGCGCTGACCTCGCGGTGAACTGCTCAGGGCCTGGGCGCAGCCGGCTTCCCCACCCCCTGCAGCGCGTTCACCACCGACACCACCTGGGCCACCACGCCAGCGAGCGACTGCCCGTCGGTGCCGCCGCTGCCCCCGATGGTGACGGAGCGCAGCTCGTCGGGCTTGGGCATCTTCTCCATCACCTCAGGCAGCGACTCGATGATGCGCGCCTGCAAGTTCCCCGGAGAGATGCGGTTCTGCACGTCTTCGCGCAGCCCCAGGGTCGCCACCTCGAGGGCGGCCCGCTTGCTGGTGGTCTCTGCGCGCAGCAGCTCGAGCGCGCTGTCGGCGTCGGCCTGCAGCTTCTCCAGCGCGTGCTTGGTGTTCAGCTTGAGCGTGGCGGACTCGGCCTCGGCGGCGACGCGCGCCATCTCGAGGGCCACCTTCTTGAGCGCGGTGGCCTGCTGCGCCTGGGCGAGGGCGAGCGCGTCAGCCTGTTCCTGCTGAGAGCGGCGCAGCTTCTCGGCCTGCTGGCGATCGTGCGTCTCGGCCTCGTTCTTCGCCCGCAGCGCAGACAGCTCGCGCTCGGTCTCCATCTGGGTGGTCTCCCGGGCCTTCTGGGTCATCGCTTCGCGGGCGCTGATCACTTCTTCTGATTCGAGCTCCGCCAGCCGCGCCACCTTCGCCCGCATCGCGCGGAAGGGCTTCTGCAGGTTGTCCCAGAGCCGCGCGCTGCTCACCACCGCTTCCTTGATCTGCACCGTGACGATGCGCAGCCCCAGGCCCTTGTCCGACGAGCCTTCGCCTTCGGCCACGTGGCGCAGGCGCGCGGTGAGCTCCTCGATGATGGGCTGCTTGTCCGAGAGCACGTCGTCGATGCTCATGGTGGCGACCTTGTCTTTGATGGCCACTTCCGCCTGCTCGCGCAGCTGCAGGTTCACCAGGCGCATCGGGTCCTCCGCGTCGCCGAAGTCGAGCTTCTTATAGGCGGTGCCGAAGTCCTGGATGATCCACTGCACGTAGCCCTGCACCAGCAGGCCCTGCAGCTCTTTGCAGATGCTGTGCGCGTTGATCACGATGGTCTGCAGCGCGCCGGGCACCGCCAGGTACGAGTCGATGTACGGGTTGAAGCGGAAGCTGACCCCCAGGCCCAGGTGCAGCGGCTCGGCGTGCCCCCGGCGGGTGTGCACCACGTGGGCGTTCGGAGGGACGATCACCGTCTTCCACGGGCCGATGCCCGTCACCCGCACCTCCACTGCGTTCGACGGCGGCGGCGCGCCCCCCTGCGCGCGGATGGCGCCTTCGATCTGCGCGAGCTGGATCTCCCCGGTGTCCGAGCGGCCGCGAGACCGCCGCAGCGCCGCTGGAGCCGCCTGGTTCATCGGCGCGCGCTTGGCCTTGAGGTCGACCTCGAGCTGCTGCTGCTGCGCCACCACCTGGTCCAGGTACGAGTTCCGCGGAGCTTCGCTGCTCATGGGTGCCCTTTCGGTGAAAGTCGAAGGGACTTCGAAGGCTGGAACGGCACTCAGATCAAGCGAGAAGTCAGAGCTGCTGCGCGAGGCCCCACGCCTCGAGGCCTGGGCCGAACCGCACGCGCTTCGGCACGTCTTCGCGGCTGAGCGCCAGCGCCATGTCCTTGAGCGGCTCGCTGGGACCCGTCACCACCTCGCGCAGGAAGGCCATCAGGTCCTTCCCGCACCGGGAGAAGAAATGGTCGCCTGGTGTGTGCTGCGACTTCCCGTGGCCGCGTACGTCGAGTGAGGCGCGAGCTCCTGCGCTCGAAGGCGGAAGCGGGCCGCCCGCGGCGGGTGATTGCTGAGCGCCGAGCGCCTCGAGTATGGTGAACGGTATGGCGACGACCAAGATCACCATCACCCTCGAAGTCAGCCAGGTCGCAGCGGTGCGCAAGCTGGTCTCATCGAAGCGAACCCAGAGCGTCTCCGGGTTCGTGAAGCACGCGGTCGCCGTCGCGCTTCAAGACGCCGATGGCTGGGCGGCCATGCTGGCGGGCGCCTTGGCTGAAACCGGAGGCCCGCTGACGAAGCGCGAGCGAGCGTGGACCGACAAGGTGCTCGGTGGGAAGGCGGCGTGAGCGGCTTCACCCTCGACGCGGGCGCATTGATCGCCATCGACCGCAACGATCGGCGCGTCCTCGTCTTGCTGGGACGTGCGCTCGAGCGCGGGCACCGCGTCACGGTGCCGGCAACGGCCCTCGCGCAGGCGATTCGCAGTCCCGCTCGGCAGGCGCGGCTCTCGCGGTTGGTGCGTCAGCCGAGCACCGACCTCGTGGCGCTCGATGGATCAGACGCCACCCGCGTCGGAGTCTTACTTGCCCGAACGCGCACCTCCGACATCGTCGATGCACACGTCGTGGTGTGCGGCCGTCGGTTGAATCAGCCGGTCGTGACCAGCGACCCTGACGACTTGCGCCGGCTCGACCCGACGCTGTCGCTCGTCGTCGTCTGACGTTCACCAGGTGATCGCTTTCGAGCGGCTCCGCATGTCCGGCGACTTCCCGTGGCCGCGCACTCTCGCTCGAAGTGAAGTCAGGGTCGTTGGTAAGTCAGACCAGGTCTGGTCTACAGTCAGCTCATGATTCTCAAGAACATCTCGGAGGCCAAGGCCGAACTCTCGGCACTCATCGAGGCGGTCTCGAAAGGCGAAGAAGTGCTGATCGGAAAGGCGGGAGTACCGGTGGCGCGGCTCGTTCGCTTTCGGGGTCCGGCGTCACCGCGCAAGCCGGGGGCACTGAAGGGCCGCATCCGCGTGAGGGCCGATTTCGACCAACTGCCCGACGACGTCGCTGCTGCGTTCGGCGTGCTGCCGTGACCCAGCGGCTCCTGCTCGACACCCACGTTCTGCTCTGGTGGCTCGGAGACGATCGGAAGTTGAAGGCCCCGATTCGCGCGCTGCTCGCCGCGCCCGAGAATCTGGTCTTCGTGAGCGCGGCCAGCATCTGGGAACTGCGAATCAAGGAAGGGCTGGGGAAGGTTGATCTCCCCCCCGACTTCGAAGACGTGCTCGGTGCGCAGTCGTTCGAGCAGCTCTCCGTCACGGCGGCACACGCTCACGCGCTGCGGGGCCTGCCGCTTCATCACCGCGACCCGTTCGATCGCATGCTCGTCGCCCAGGCGACCCTCGAAGGACTCACCATCGTCTCGCACGACGACGCGATGCGCGCCTACGGTGTCCCCCTCATCGTCACGTAGCGGCGGGCGCTGGAGACGCTGTCGAATCCTGCAAGCGACCGCGACGCCCCGCGTACAGTCTGGGTGCCGATGCCCGAGGCGCTCGCCGTCACCCAGCTGGTCAAGACGTACGCCGGGCTCTTCGGCGGAGGCCAGCAGGCGCTCCGCGGGTTGACGCTCTCGGTGCCGACCGGCTGCGCCTTCGGGCTCATCGGCCCCAACGGCGCGGGCAAGACGACGTTCATCAAGGTGTTGCTCGGCGTGGTGCGGCCGACCTCGGGCGAGGTGACGGTGCTCGGCGGCGACCCCCAGGACACCCGCATCCGCGCGCGCATCGGCTACCTCCCCGAGCGCATGCACCTGCCCGCAGCGCTCAAGGGGCGCGACTTCCTGCGCTCGGTCTCGACGCTCAAGGGCCTCTCGCCGGCCGACGCCGAGCTCGCCCGGTTGCTCGAGCGCGTGGGGCTGAAGGACTCGAGCCAGCGCATCGGTACCTTCAGCAAGGGCATGCGCCAGCGCCTCGGCCTCGCCGCCGCGATGGTGGGCCAGCCGGAGCTCCTCATCCTCGACGAGCCGACCGACGGCATCGACCCCGTCGGCCGCGTCGAGGTGCGCGCGCTGCTCCTCGAGGAGAAGCAGCGGGGCGCGACGATTCTGCTGAACTCCCACCTGCTGGTGGAGACCGAGCGGGTGTGCGATCGCATCGGGGTGCTCGAGAAGGGGCAGCTCCGCCTCGAAGGCACGCTCGCGGAGGTGCGTCGCGCCGCCAGCAGCTGGACGGTGCGCTTCGCCGGCGCGCCCGCGAACGCAGACCTCGTCGCCGCGGGCTTCGTCGCCTCGGGTGACGCGTGGTCGTTCGAAGGAGACGTCGCGGCGCTCAACCAGGCGCTCGACGAGGCGCGCAGCCAGGGCCTGCAGCTCACCGCGCTGGTGCCCGACACCCGCGATCTCGAAGACGTGCTCACCGAGACGCTGGAGTCGTCGCCGTGAGGCAGCTCTTCCGCGTGGCCTTCGACCTGCTGCTCGAGGCGGCGCGCCGCAAGTGGTTCCTCGCCCTCTTCGGCGCCATCACCCTGGTGCTGCTGGTGCTCGGCTTCTCGCTGCAGCTCGACGTGGTCGATGGGGCGATCGCCGGCTCGAAGCTCTTCGGCTCGCTGCTCTTCGACGGCGACATCTTCTCGGCGAACCGGGTGATGGCCGGCCTGTACAAGGCCACCGCGTACACCAGCTTCTACGGAGGCGCGTTCTTCCTCGCCATCGCCTGCAGTGACTTCGCCCCCGAGCTCCTCGCGCCGGGCCGCATCGAGCACCTGCTGTCGTTGCCGGTGTCGCGGTGGCAGTTGTTGTTCGGCACCTTCTTCGGGGTGGTGACGCTCGCGGCCCTCGGCACGCTCTACGGCGCGGGCGGCCTGACCGTGCTGCTCGGGGTGAAGACCGGGGTGTGGAACGCGAACCTGCTGGTCGGCAGCGCGGTGGGGTGGATCGGCTTCTGCGCGATCTACGCGGTGATGCTCACCTCGAACTTCTTCGTGCGCAGCGCCGCGCTGTCGGGGGCGCTGGGCGTCGTCACCTTGATCCTCGGCGTCATCGCCAGCTTCCGCGAGTCGATCGCCGTGGCGATGAACCCGGGCCTCGGCCGCACGCTCTTTTCGTGGGCGATGCTCCCCGTTCCCCGGTTGGGAACGCTGGCCACCGTCGCGGCGCGCCTCGCGGCCTCGGAGACCATCGACCTGGACATGGTGACCCGGCTGCTCGTCGGCTGCTTCATCTTCAGCGCAGCGTTGCTCTCGATCGCCGCGTGGCGCTTCGAGCGAAAGGACTTCTGATGACCCGCAAGCAGCAACGCAGGACGCCGTGGGTGTGGCTGGTGGTGGCGGCGCTGTTGCTCGGCGCGGGCGCGTGGTTGATGCGCGGGGCCGAGCCACCAGAGCGAGAGGCGCTGCCCCCGGTGCGCCTGCCCACGCGCATGAACTCCGAAGAGTCGCGGCGCGCCGATGAGCGGAGGACGTGGATCCCCCTGGTGGCGGCCGACGCCGGGGCGGTGTCCGGCCCCCAGCGGCCGACCGACCCGGTGCTGGCGTTGATGCCCGGCGAGGTGAAGAAGGGCGCGGTGGTCGCCGAGTTCAACGCGATCATCAACTCGGAGATCGGCGGGCTGATGACCGACTGCCTCTTCGGCGACGGCGACTTCCTCAGCACGCTGCGTGACGCGGGGCTCGACCCCAGCTCGAAGATCGACCGCGTGGCGATGATCGACGACTCGATGGTGCTCACTGGCGACTTCAAGAACGCGAAGTGGCAGCAGTTCCTCCCCGAGCGCTCGGTCTCGAAGGGCTACGGCAAGCAAGGGCAGCTCGTCGAGGTCCCGCAGTCCGACGGAGGGATCACCACCTTCGCCACCTGGGGCGGCCAGATGTTCATCGCCGGCGGTGACGAGGCCTCGCAGAAGACGATCCTCGATCGCCTCGAAGGGAGCGGCCCCCAGGTGACCCCCGTCATCGACGACTCGATGGCCTACGGCGAGGTGTACGGGGTGCTCGCGTCGAGCGCGCTGGCCAACCTCGTGGGGGGCGACGATCCACAGCTCGCCGCCCTGCTGGAGAAGTCGGCGAAGTCGGTGCAGCTCCACATGGACGTCTCGCACGACGTGGGGCTGGTGGCGGACGTGCAGCCCAGCGACAGCCAGTCGACCGAAGACCTCCGCCGGGCGCTCGGCAGCGCGCTGTCGTTGGGGCGCATGCAGGCCCAGGCCCAGGGCAAGAAAGACGAGGCCGACATCCTCGACCTGGCGCGGGTGCGGGGGGCCGAGGCGGGCGGCGGCTTCCGGCTCGAGGCCGGGTTGCCGTACGCGTTCATGGCGAAGACCTTCCGCAAGTGCATCGACGACCGGAAAGAGCGCGAGGCCCACCGCGCGCCGGAGTGACGGCTGAAGGTGGCCTCACCCTGACCCGCTCCCCGCTTTCGCAGGGAGAGGGAATCATCAGCGCAGCTTCCTGCGCAGCGGCCCACGACCCACCGCGGCTTGCGTGAGGCCCGGTTCCTGCGTTCACTGCCGCCCGTGCGCGCGCTTGCCCTGACCTTCGCGGTGCTCTCCTCCCTGGCCTGGGCGCAGGCCGAGCCCACGCCGCCCCCGATCATGGCGGCCCCCGAGGAGCAGCCGGCGATCCCCCGCGAGGTGACCCCGGCCAACCCGCCCCTGGCTGACCCGACCTGGTTCCAGCGCTGCTTCGCGATGCCCGGCCAGGTGTGGATCCCCGCGCCCGGCGGCCGCTACTACGCCGTCAGCGCCTCGAGCTCGGCCCCGCTCTCGAGCTTCCACCCCGCGCAGCCGATCGCCAGCCCGACGGCGGCTTCGGAGGCCGCTCCCTCGGGTGGGAGCAGCGGAGGCTCGGGGGGCGGTGGCCTGGGTGACGGCAAGGCGCTGCTGGTGCTCGCGGTGGTGGCGGTCGCCGTGCTGCCGGTCATCGTCTACGCCCTCGACGAAGACGCGCCCGCGGTGGTCGAACAACGCTTTCACTGCCCGAGCTTCGGCTTCGACGCGCTGGGCGGAGTCGATCTCGGCCCGCGCTTCGGCGTCACCGGCGCGGGCACCGGCCGCTTCACCTTCGGCTACGGCTACTTCGGGAGCGACTTCCAGTTCGACCTCTCCGGCGGCTCGATCAACTCGTGGTCCGGTCACCTGATGCTGCGCATCGGGCCGAAGAGTCACATCGAACCCAACCTCGCCTTCGGCTTCCGGAGCATGGCCTTCGCAGGCCAGGTGCGGCAGGGGCTGGAGGTGGGCGTGCCGCACCGCTACGTCTTCTGGCGCGAGGGGCTCAAGACCTTCAGCCTCGAGCTGCGGCCGACCTTCATGTTCGGGCTCGGCGCCTTCGACGTGGGCCTCGAGGCGTCGGTGTTGATCCCCGTCATCGACGCGATCCACGTGCGCGCCGGGGGCAAGG
This sequence comes from Myxococcales bacterium, assembly GCA_038248085.1. Classification (GTDB taxonomy): domain Bacteria; phylum Myxococcota; class Myxococcia; order Myxococcales; family Myxococcaceae; genus Archangium_A. The sequence goes on from JBBRUE010000082.1 coordinate 12,467, forward strand.
TGCAGTCGTTCGGCGACGACGTCATCGGCACCTTCAACGCCGGGCTCTCGTTCAGCCTCTGATCGTCAGGGCTCGAGCTCGACGACGTAGAAGGTGAAGGTGCCCGTCGACGAACGCCCGAACAGCGACCTCGAGGCCGGTGACGGCCGGGCTCCCGTGCCTCGCTTGCCCCACGGCACAACCAGGAACTTCGAATTCAGTTCTTCACCGACAGCGTCTCGTCGATCGGCAGGAACACCAACGCGCACGCATCGAACCGGGGCCCGCACGCGCGATCGAGATCTCCGCGCGTCTCGCAGCCCGGCTTGTCGGCCTCGCAGCTCTCGGGGAGGTACGCCCAGACGATCTGCAGCACGTTCTTCCGCTCCTCGGGGAGCGCGGCGAGGAAGTCGTCCTGGTGACGTTGGAAGAGCTCCGAGAGCCGCACCGTCTTGCCCTCGATGGTGACGTGGTCCTTCCTCCGCACGAACCTCCGCATCGCGTCGTCGAGCTGGGGGTTGAGCGACTCGCCGTCGAACGGGGCGCCGTCGAGCACCCCGCGCCCCTTCGCGCCGGAGAAGACGGAGAGGAACACCCGCGCGTCACCCGACTGGCTGAGCGTGCGCCGGTAGATCGCCGAGCGCGTGAGCCGCTTGCCGGCGATGGGCGCTGAGTCGAACGTCTCGCTCCAGCCGGAGGTGCGCTGCGCCCGGGTGTCGAGCAGCTCGAGCAGCACCAGCGCGTGGTAGGCGTTGAGCCAGTACGCCAGCTTCGACTCCACGGTCATGAACGCGTCGGGCCTGGTGTCGGGAGAGGTGGCGGCCATCGAGGCGACGAAGCGCTCGAGCGAGGCGTGGCGCTTCTTGAGCTCCACCAGGTCGACCTGGCCGCGTGCATCGACCGCGCGCAGCGCATCGACGAGGTCGCTCATGGCGTAGGCCGGCGCGTCGGCTGGCACCCCTGCCGGGACCTGACCGTCGCTGAAGAGCACGGTGCCCGCGAAGAG
>JBBRUE010000083.1:0-13357 GCA_038248085.1 Myxococcales bacterium
GATCGAAGTACGAGTACCCGAAGCTGAAGTGAAATGGCCCGCGGTACGAGTAGGTGAGGCCCCCGCCGAAGACCGCGTCGCTGCGCACCACGCCGGTGTCGGGGTCGGTGCCCTCGGGGCCGGGTTGGGCGCGGGCGTTGGCGTTGTAGGTGCGCGGGTTGAATGAGCCGAAGGCGGCGATCGAATGGCGCCGGTTGAAGCGGTACCGCGCGGCGAGCGAGCCATCGGGGCCCCAGAAGCTGTAGGCGAAGCGGTTGTAGAAGAGAAAGCGGTGGGCGTTGACCTGCAGCCGTACGTCGACCGACGCGTCGGGCACGAAGTCGAGCACCGCGCCGCCCTGGAGATCGGTGTAGTCGCGCCCCGCGCCGCGGCGATCGCGCGCATGGCCCGCGACGCCGAAGGCGAAGTACTTCATGAACGAGACGGTCGCCTCGAGCTGCGCCGCCTGGACGATGGTGTCTTCGCTGGGCTGGGTGAAAAACTTCCGCGCGCCGACGTCGTAGCTGCCCGCCACGCGCACCCGTTCGCCGAAGCGCGCGAGCCCCTCGAGCTGCCCCAGCCCGAAGAGAAACCCATCGGCCTCGGTGGCCACGCCCATCGAGACGAACTCGCGCTTGGCGTTGGTGTCGATGCCCGGGCCCAGCCACAGCCGCGCGCGACCCTGGAAGTCCGCGGCCTGGGCAGCGAGCCCGGAGACCAGCATCACGATGAGGAGGCGTCGAACCACGAGGTGGCGGAACTTAGCCAAGCCTGAGGCCGGTCGTTACAGTGACGACTCATGGTTCGACACGCCGTCTTCTCGCTCGCCACCGTCTCATTCATGGCTTGCGGTCCGATTCCGTTTTCCACGCAGCTCAAGGGCGAGGCCGTCATCGCCGGCAGCCCGCTCGGCGGGGTGCTCAACGTCTTCCCCCAGCTCGGGGCGTTCTCGAACCTCGACTTCGACCAGAACCAGGACTTCAAGAACAACGACGCCACCCGAGCCCGGGTCAAGACGATGAAGGTCACCGCCTTCAGCCTGCGCATCCTCTCGCCCACCGACCAGGACTTCACCTTCCTGGACACCATCGAGTTCGTGGTGAAGAGCGGCGACCAGGAACAGAAGATCGCGGGCAAGACCGGCATCCGCGGGCTGCGGCTCCCGGCGCCGAACCCCACGCTGACGCTCGACCTGGTGGACGTGGACCTCGCCGCCTTCGTGCAGTCGCCGACGATGACCATCATCAGCCGCGGCACCGGTCGCCAACCCACGCAAGACACGCGGGTCGAGGCGACCGTGAAGTTCACCGTGGGCGTCGGGCTCTAAGGCGTCACTTCAGCTCGGCCGCGCGCTTTTGGAGCTCGTCGGCCTTCTTCTTGAGCTGCCCCGCCAGGCCCTGCAGCCGCACCCGCTCGACCTCGAGGTCGTCGAGGTCGTCGTCGCCGCTGGAGATGGTGCGCGCGCCGCCGAGCTGAACCCGGGCGTCCGAGGCGGTGGTCACGCGGATGTTCGAGGAATCGAGGCCGGTGTTGTTGCTGGTGCCATCGGCCTGGGGGAAGGCTCCACCGCGGGCTGGCGCGGCCGACTCGAAGCCCAGCGACTGAGCGCCGACAGGGCTGGGGGCAGCGCCACCCGTGCCCGCGGTGGTGTCAGCCGTCGTGCCGACCGCCGGAGGTGGCGCGGCGCTCGGAGCGCCATTGGCCCCGGCGAGGCTCTGCGTCGGCGCGGTGGCGGGCGTGGTGACGGTGCGCTGCACGCGCAGGCGGCGATCGCTGTCGTCGAACATCGATTCTTCGCCCATGAAGCGCTGCACCCGGCGATCGAGCTCGGCCTCGTCGCGGCGCTCGGCGATGCGGGCCTCGACCGACTTGAGCTCGCGGCGCAGCTTCTCTTCGTTGTCGCGGAGCAGGTCGGCCTGCTCGAGGAGCTCCTCCGGGTCGTCGCTCGGCTTGACGGTGTCGAGGGTGGGGAGCTTCGCGGCCGGCAGCGTCTGGCGCAGCGCCTCGCGCTCGGAGCGGAGTTTGCGCAGCTGAACGATGAGGCCCGCGCGCGCCGTGCGGTCGGCCTGGCGGTCGAACTCCGCGCGCACCCGGCCCAGCTCGGCCGAGAGGCCGTCGAGGAGCGTGAGGTTGGCCGACTCGAGCGTCGCTTCGCGGCCCGAGACCTGCTGGGCGAGCTCGCTGAGGGCGCCCGAGAGTTCCTGGCTGCGCTTGAGCGCCGCGTCGAGTTCACCCCCGGGGAGCAGCTTGCCCTTCGATTCGGCCTTCAGCGTCTCGATGCGCGTGCTCAACTGAGAGAGTTCGGAGCGGCGCTTGAGCTGCTCGGCGCGCAACGACGTCACCTGCTCGCGCGCACCGCGGCTGCCGGCGCGGAGGGCGTCGAGCGGGCCAGCTGCCCAGACCGGCAGGGCGAAGAGGCAGGCGGCGAGAAGGGCGGCACTCAGCTTCATGGTGATCTCTCGAAGAGCAACGGCGGTGCCAATGGGTAGAGCAGAAATGGACGCAATTCCAGCCTCTTGCGGCGATGTGCGCCGAGGTCACCCGCTGGGTTTTCCGGCGATCGACAGTTTTCCGAGGTGGGCGTGAAGCGGCCGCCGTCGGCGCTGTGGCTGACCTCCAAGCCAGTGGGGGTGACGAGCGCCTCGCTGGTGGAGGATTTCCGTCGCGCGCACCCGGGGAATTTTACGCTGAAAGTGTCGCACGGCGGGGTGCTCGACCCCTTCGCCGAGGGCCTGGTGATCCTCCTGGTCGGGGCGGCGAACCGGCTCTTCGAGGCGCTGCACGAGGCGCCCAAGCGGTACGTGGCGCGCGTGGAGTGGGGCACGGAGACGGACACCGGTGACGCTGGTGGGAAGGTGGTGCCGCGGGGCGACGTTCCCTCGGTGACGCTGACCGAGGCGAAGCTCGAGGAGGCGCTCGCGCGCTTCGTGGGGTGGACGGAGCAGACGCCGCCCGCGACGAGCAACAAGCGGGTCGACGGTGAGCGCGCGTACGTGAAGGCCCATCGCGGCGAGGCGGTGACGGTGCCGGCGCAGAAGGTCTACCTGCACAGCGCGCGGTGGATCTCGCACGCGCTGCCGTCGTCCAGCGTGCTGGAGCTCTGGGTGCGGGGCGGCTTCTACGTGCGCAGCCTCGCGGTGGATCTCGGGCGCGCGCTGGGCGTCGGGGCGCACCTCTCGCAGCTCGAGCGGACGCACCTCGGGCCGTGGGAGACGCCGCGGGTGCCGCTGCAGCTCACCGGGGCGGAGGTGCTGCCGTGGTTGCCGTCGGTGACCTTGAGCGACGCGGCGTGGGGCTCTCTGAAACAGGGCGGGTCGCCCGCGCTGGGGCCGCACACGCCAGCGACGTGGACGGTGCCCACGGGGTTTCCGCCGCCGACCGGCTTGCGGGCGTTTCACCTGGGGCACCTCGTGGCGTTGCTGCGCGAGGCGGGGCCGGTGCTGTTGCCCGGCGGGATCTAGACGCCCGCGCGCGCGAACCAGGGCGCCTCAGGCGGCCTTCGCCTCCACCGGCGGCGCGAAGCGCGCGAAGTCGACGGCGACGAAGGGCTTTGCCGGCTTGGCGAACAGGTAGCCCTGCATGAGATCGATGCCCAGCGCGCGGAGCATCGCCAGCTCGCCCTCGGTCTCGATCGCCTCCGCCACGACGCGCGAGCCGAGCTCACCCGAGAGGCTGAGCACTGCGGTGACGATGAGCTGGTTGACCGTCGAGCTGTCGATGTCGCGCACCAGCGACGCGTCGAGCTTCACGAACTCCGGCTGCACGCGCGCGAGGGTGGTGAGGCCGGCGTACCCGGCGCCGAGATCGTCGACGGCCACCCGGTAGCCGAGGGCGCGCAGCGCCTTCATGTGATCGCAGAGGGCGAGGTCATGGGCCACCGAGGCGCGCTCGGTGATCTCCAGCACCACGCGGCGCGAGTGCAGGGTGAGGGGCGAGTCGGCGGCGTAGAGCTCGGGGTCCTCGAGGTCGGCGGGGTGGAGGTTCACGAAGACGTCGATGGCCGGCGAGAGCGCGGCGATGTCCTTCGCCACCGCGCAGCGCACCGCCCGGCCGAGATCGAAGATGCGGCCGGTCTTCTCGGCGAGCTCCAACACCTCGCCGGGCCCCTTCACCTCGGGCGTGGTGGTGCGAAGGAGCGCTTCGTACGAGAGCAGTCGCGCCTTCGACGACTCGACGATCGGCTGGTAGGCCATCCACAACCCTTCGAGGGCGCGGTCGAGCCGGCAGTGGAGCGCCGGCAGGTCTTCCGAGCCCCCCCGCTGCCGCACCGCGGCTTCGACCGAGAGCACGAACTCGTCGACGTTGAAGGGCTTCGAGAGGTACTTGTGCACGCCGAGGTCGATGGCCGAGATCGCCGACTCGATGCTCGGCGCGCCGGTCATGAGCACGAAGGGCACGGTGCCGTCGACGGCGCGCACGGCCTTGAGGAGCGAGAGCCCGGTCACCTCGGGCATCCACACGTCCGAGACGATCGCGTCGTAACGATTGCGGCCGATACGGGCGAGCGCCTCCGCGGGGCTGTTCACCGTCTCGACGGTGAGGCCTGCACGCCGGAGGACACTTCCGCAGACGCGGAGAAAGAGATCGTCGTCATCGACGACGAGGACACGGCCTGGGGTTGGCGACATGGGGACAGCTCCTGACCCCAGGTCATGAGCAACGATGGTGCCGCCGCGATCAGCGTGGAATCACGGACCCTTCGAGGTGTCAGCCGTCACCCGGCGAGTCATGCCGGGGGACTCAGCCTTCCTCGGCGGGTCGCTCGCCCTTCTGGATGAAGCCGTATTTTTCGAGCTTGTAATAGAGCGCGCTCGTCTTGATGCCGAGCAGCCGCGCGGTCTCGGTCTTCACCCGCTTCGCCTTCTCGTAGGCGCGCTCGATGAGCTGGCGCTCCAGGTCTTCGAGGATGTCGGGGAGCGGTCGATCGCCGTGCGGCACCGGCAGCGCGCCCTGGGTGTGGGCCGCGCGGGCCTCAGCCGACTGGAGAAACGCAGGGAGGTCGCTCTCCTCCAGTTCCTTGCCTTCGGCGAACACCAGCGACTGCTCGATGGCGTTCTCGAGTTCGCGCACGTTGCCCGGCCACGCGTAGCGGCACAGGCCCGAGAGCGCGGCGGCGGTGAGGCTCTTGACCTGGGGGTTGATGCGCGGCGCGTGCTTTGCGACGAAGTGGCGAGCCAGGGTGCCGATGTCTTCGGGGCGCTCGCGAAGCGAGGGCAGCTCGAGCGGCACCACGTGGAGCCGGTAGTAGAGATCTTCGCGGAAGCGCCCGGCGGCGACCTCGGCCTTCAGGTCGCGGTGAGTGGCGCAGACGACGCGCACGTCCACCTTGACCGTGTCTTCGCCGCCGACGCGCTGGATCTCGTGCTCCTGGAGCACGCGCAGCAGCTTGGTCTGCACCGTGGGGCTGATCTCACCCAGCTCGTCGAGGAAGATGGTGCCGCCGTCGGCGAGCTCGAAGCGGCCGAGCTTCTTCTTTACCGCGCCGGTGAAGGCGCCGCGCTCGTGACCGAAGAGCTCCGACTCGAGCAAGGTCTCGGCGAGGGCCGCGCAGTGGGTGACGATGAAGGGGCCGGCGGCGCGGGGCGAGAGATCGTGGAGCATGCGCGCGACGAGCTCCTTGCCGGTGCCTGACTCGCCGTGCACCAGCACCGTGGCGTTGGTGGCGGCGGCGCGCTTGACCTGGGCGAGCAGCTTCTGCACCGGCTGGCTGTCGCCGACGATGGTGACGCCGACCTTGCTGGTGAGATCGCGCGAGAGGGCCTCGGTGGTGGCCTCCAGCTTCACCACGCGCGCGCGGGTGCGCGAGAGATCGAGCGCCGCGTCGACCTTCGCCCGCAGCACGTCGGGCGGGAAGGGCTTCTCGACGAAGTCGCAGGCGCCCAGTTGCATCGCCTGCACCGCCTCGCCGATCGACCCGTGGCCGCTGACCATGAGGATCACCGCTTGCGGATCGTGCGCCTTCACCTGCTTGACCACGTCGTGGCCGGTGACCCCGTCCATCTTGAGGTCGGTGACCACCAGGTCGGCGCCCTTCGCGGTGAACGCGGCGACACCCTCGGCCCCGCTGCGGAACGCGAGCACCTCGTGACCGGCCTTCTTGAGGGTGATGGTCATGCCCTCACGCATGGTGTCGTTGTCATCGATGACGAGGATGCGAGCCATGGGCACCGTATAGCCCAGCCCACGTTACAGGCGGGGGAGCCGTGAGGTAGAGGGCGGCGCATGTCGCTGCCCGCGCTGCTCGCTTCGCACCAACCGACCGACGCCAAGGAGGAGGCGGACCTGCGCACCATGCGCGGGTTCGCCGCCTCGCTCGCCCAGCCCTTCTCGCGCGACCAGTGGCCGGCGCACTTCACCGGGAGCGCGGTGGTGGTGACGCCCGACGGCGCGCAGGTGTGCCTGGTGCTGCACGCGAAGCTCCAGCGCTGGCTGCAGCCGGGCGGGCACGCCGACGTCATCGACGCGGGCTCGATGGAGGCGACGGCGCTGCGCGAGGCCCGGGAAGAGACGGGCTGCGAGGTGACGGTGCACCCCGGGGCGCGAGGGCCGATCGACGTCGACGTGCACGTCATTCCCGCGCGCAAGGCCGACCCCGAGCACCAGCACCTCGACGTGCGGTACCTCGTGGTGGTGAAGGACCCCGCGGCCCTCGCGCACGACCCGAACGAGTCTCATGGCGCGCAGTGGTTGACGTGGGCCGAGGCGATCGCCCGGGCCGATGAGGCGCCGCTGCGGCGGATGCTGGAGAAGGCCCGCGCGATCGTCAACGCGCGCTGAGCGTCACAGGCGCCAGTCGAGCGGCGCGTCGAGCAGCGAGTTCACCTTCGTGAAGAGCTTCTGGCTGCGCGCGGCGTCGACGAAGGCGTGCTGGTTGAGCGGCGACGGGTGCGGCGCGCTGACCACCGGCTGCGAGGTCCCCAGGGAATCGACCAGCTTGAGCGCCGGCTTGCCCAGGCAGAGAAACACCACCGTGCGCGGCTGCGAGGCGACGTACTGGAGGATGGCGGTGGTGAACGGCTCCCAGCCCTTCTTCTGGTGCGAGTTCGCTTCCTTCTCGCGCACGCTGAGCACCGCGTTGAGCAACAGCACGCCGCGCTGCGCCCACACGGTGAGGTCGCCGTGCGCAGGAATCGGGAGCCCGAGATCGGCCTCCAGCCCGCGGAACAGGTTCTTGAGCGACGCGGGGATCGTCACTGACTTCGTGACCGAGAACGCCAGGCCGTTGGCGTTGCCCGCGGTCGGGTAGGGGTCCTGGCCGAGCACGACGACCTTCACCTGCTCGGGCGGGGTGAGGGCGAGCGCGGCGAAGAGCTGCGCGCGTGGGGGGAAGATGGTCGCTGACTGGTACTCGGCGGTGACGAACGCATCGAGCGCGGCGAAGGACGGCGCCGCCACCGCGGCCGCGAGGGGACCACGCCAGGACTCGGGCAATTGCTCGGCGAGTGACATGTGTGGCGCGAAAACGTATCAGCGCGGACATGCGATCGTTGACGTTGCTGGGGGTGCTGCTCGCGGCCGGGTGCGGAATGAAGATGGACGTGCCGGACGCCGGCGTCGCGGACTCAGGCGTCGCGGACTCCGGCGTTCCCGATGCGGGCGCCGTCGTGGACGCCGGGCTCACGCGGTATCCCGACGGCGGGTCGCTCTTCCGCTACTGGGACGGCGGCACCTGCGCGGTGAAGACCGAGTGTCCGTGCTTCTCGTCTGATGATTGCGGGCCGGGGTTCACCTGTCACTCCGAGGACAGCTCGGGCACGAAGGTGTTCTGCATTCCCGGGGCACGCGGTGCGGGGCTGGTCGGCGCGGCGTGCACCGGTGAGCGTGATTGCCTGAGCGCGCTGTGTGTCGACTCGACGAGTTCAGGTCAGAAGTGCAGCGCGCTGTGCGAGGTCGTCGGCGAGTGTGCCGTGCCATTGCCGCGGTGCACGTACATCGGGTTCGGCGTCGACCGATCGATCTGCTCCCCTTGATCGGCCGGGCGAGGGGAAGTTACAGAGGTGGCTCAAGCGCACTCCACCTGCCCACGACAGGTTGCTGCCATGTGACTGCGCAATCACTGAGAGATCATGGGCTTGGGGGTGGCCTGCCGGGTGCTCTGCATCCGCTCCATGACCCGACGCCGCTTTGTTCACCAGACCCCGAAGCAGTCGTCTCACTCCCTCGCCGCTCGCCTCACGGGCGCCGACCGCCTCCCGCTCGACCTCTCCATCGCGCTCGCGGTCGAGGTGGTCGAGGCCGTCGCCTCCGCGCACCAGCAGCGGCGCTCGTTCGCGCAGCTCACCGCGGCTGACCTCGTCGTGCAGCCCGATGGCTCGGTCGCCATCACCGCGCCGTCGGTGCAAGGGGCCGACCTCGCGAGCAACACCTTCGACGTCGGCGCGGTGCTCTACCAGCTCTTCACCGGCCTCACGCTGAACCAGGCCCGTGCGCGGCTGCAGGTCTCGCCGCTGCACGACGTGCCCCCGGCCTCGCGCATCAACCCGGGCCTCGACGACACCCTCGAGGGAATGCTCTCGCTGATGCTCGACCGCGACCCCGCGCGGCGCCCGCACTCGCTGCGCGTCATCGAGGCGCTGCTCATCGACGTCTGCGAGTCGCTCGACCTGGAGCCCTCGCGCGTGGCCATTCTCCACTGGGCGTCGATCGCCCCGAGCCTGCGCCTCGTGACGCCGCCCCCCGCGCCCGCGGTGGACGTGCTCGCCGACGAAGACGTCATCTCGCTCGATGACGAGGCCGACTCCGAGGACGACGCGGACGACTCCGAGCCCCAGCACCCGGGGCCTCTGCGCTTCGACGCCTGGGCCGTCGCGGCCTGCGCGTTCTGCGTCGTCGCCTTCACGATGGCCACCCGGCTCTGAGGTCTCCCATGCGCGCGCTCCTCGTGGTTTCGCTGTTGCCGATGTTGCTCACCGCCTGCGGTCCGGCGCGGTGTTCCACGAGCATCCCGTGCGGTGCGGGCCTCGTCTGTGCGGCCTCCGGCATCTGCCTGACGGCCTGCCACGGCGACGCGGAGTGCGGAGGCGGGCGCTGCAACGCCGCAGGCCTCTGCGTGAGCGCCGGTACCTGCGCGGTCTCGACCGACTGCGCACCCGGGCAGATCTGCGCGCCGGGAGGCACGTGCATGTCGATGACCGTCGACGCCGGGCCGAAGAGCTGTGGCGGACAGCGGTTCGAGTCGACGCCGACCGCGGCAAACATCCTCATCGTGCTCGACCACTCCGGCTCGATGCAGGAGACGATCGGCAACAACAGCAGCAAGTGGGTCACCGCGACGGGCGCCGTGCGGAGCCTCACCCAGCGCCACGCGGGCAACGACAAGCTGCGCTTCGGGCTCCAGGTCTTCTCGTTGGCGGGTGCGTCGTGTCAGCCCGGGCAGGTCGACGTGAACGTCGGCCCGGCGACGGTGACGGCGATCTCCAACGCGCTGCCCGCGTCGGCCGATGGGAACCGGACGCCGCTGGGCGCCGCGCTCCACGTGGCGGCGCAGGCCCCCGACATCGCCGACCCGGCGCGCGCGAACTACGTGCTGCTGATCACCGACGGCATGGAGAACTGCGGCGGCGCGCCAGTGGCCGAAGTCGAGGGCCTCTTCTCCCGCGGGGTGCGCACGTACACCGTCGGCTTCGGCAGCGACGTCGACGCGAACAACCTGAGCCAGATGGCGATCAAGGGCGGCACCGCCCGCGCCACCGCGCCGCGCTACTTCCAGGCCGACAGCCCCACCGAGCTCGAGGCCGCGCTGGGTGCCATCGCTTCGGGCGCCGCGAGCTGCGACTTCACGCTGACCCAGACGCCGCCGAACGCCGCCAACCTCTACGTCTCGGTCGACGGCCAGTTCTTCCCGCGGGACCCGAGCCGGGTGTCTGGCTGGGACTACCAGCCGCAGGGCAACCGGGTGACGCTCTACGGGCCGGCGTGCGACATCGTCTCGCAGCGTCCCGGCGCGAAGGTCACCGTCATCTACGGCTGTCCTGACGACACGCTCACCGAGCGCGGTCCGGGCGGCACCCTCGACGCGGGCACCGTGCCCGGCTGGCCGACCGACGACGGCGGCATTCCGGAAATCAACTGACGTGTAACGTGCGTTGACCTCCAACCCTCTGCACTCACCTGGTTTTTCTCAAGCAACTTGGAAAATCCGCAGGGTGAGAATGAGTGCACAAAGGGAACACAGGAGGCCACATGACGGCACTTTCCGCGGTTCGCAGCACCCAGGTTCGTTCGTTTGTCTCCTCCTCGCCGGTGCTGCGGCAGGGCGCGAAGGGCGCGGCGGTGACGCAGCTGCAGCAGAAGCTCCGAGCGCACGGCTACAACCTCTCGGTCGACGGTGACTTCGGTCCCCGCACGGCCGAGGCGGTGCGCGGCTTCCAGCGGGCGAAGGGCCTCGGCGTCGACGGCGTGGTCGGCCCGAAGACCTGGGCGGCGCTCAACGGCGGCGGTTCGGTGTCACACCCTGCGCCCAGTGGCGGCGGCGCGCGGGTGACCGGCTACGTGAATGGCCGGCCGACGAACATCACCGTCTCCAGCGTGGGCAACGGCAAGTTCATGCGCACCGACGCGGCGAACGCCTTCAACCGCATGAAGGCCGACGCGGCGCGGGCGGGCATCAGCCTCGGCGTGGTCTCGGGCTTCCGGACGATGGACCAGCAGCGCTACCTCTACAGCTTGTACCTCCAGGGTCGCGGCAACCTCGCGGCGCGCCCGGGGTACTCCAACCACCAGGGGGGCGTGTCGGCCGACCTCACGGTGCCCGGCGGTTACGGGAGCTCGACCTACCGCTGGCTGTCCAGCCACGCGCGCAACTACGGTTTCAGCAACGACGTGCGCGGGGAGCCCTGGCACTGGACCTTTCACTGATCAGCCACGCGGCAACTCGAGCCGGAAGATGGTCTCCCCTGGCTTCGAGCGCACGGTCAGCGTGCCGCGGTGGGCCTCGGCGAGCTTCTGCGCGAGCGGGAGCCCGAGCCCGGTGCCCTTCTCTCGCGTGGTGAAGAAGGGTTCGAAGATGCGGGCCTGCAGTTCGGCCGGAATGCCCGGCCCCGTGTCGCGGATCTCGAAGGCGTAGCGCGGGCCTTCGTTCGAGCCCCTCAACGTCACCGCTTGTCCTCCGGTGGAGATCTGCACGGCGTTCTTCACCAGGTTCACCAGCGCGCTGGTGAGCAGGCTCTGGTCGCCCTCGAGTTGCGCGTCTTCCGCCTGCACGTCGAGCGTCACCTGCTTGCCCTCCGCCTCGCCGGCGAGGTGTTGCGCGGCGGCCTCGAGCAGAGCCTTCGCCGAGAACGGCGCGCTCTGCAGCGTCCGTTCCTTCGCGAAGGCGAGGAAGTCTTCGACGATGCGCTTGAGGTAGGCCAGCTCGCGGCGGATCTTCGACAGGTGCTCGCGGGCCTCGGGGACGCTCGGCGTCGCGCCGGCGAGCTCTTCGTCGAGCAGGCCCGAGAACAGCTCGATGCCTCCCAGCGGGTTCTTCACCTCGTGCGCGACGCCGCCGAGCATCAGCTTGAGCTGGCGATCGCGGCTCTCGAGGGCCTGGCGCATGGCCTCGAGCTCGCGCGCGAGGATGCCGATCTCCAGGGTCGCTTCGCCGGCGACGGGCGTGGAGAGATCGCCGCCGCCGATGCGCAGCGCGGCCGTCACCAGGCGCTCGAGCGGGGTCGACAGGCCGCCCGCCATCCACACCGCGACGAGGGCGAGCAGCAGCAGCGTCACCGCGGCGAGGGCGAGGAAGGCGTTGCGCAGGCGGGTGAGGGGCCCGAAGAACCCCGCGCTCCCCTCGACCGCCACGACGCCCACCACCTTTCCATCGGCGAGCAGCGGCGCGTAGCCCGTCTTGTAGAGCTGGCCGTCGATGCCCTCGAAGAGCACCTGGCTCGAGGCTCGTTCGCCGGCGAGCACCCGGGTGATCTCGAGGTTGTCGCGCAGCAGCTCCGTCGCCTCGGTCATCGGCGCCAGCGCGCCGCCCACGTCGAGGCGCGCGCGGCGCTCGACGTCGACCACGAAGACCCGACGGACCCCGGTGCGCTGCCTGGTCTCCTGCAGTTGCGCGGTGAGGGTGCGCCAGGTGCGGCTGCCTTCGCCCTGCGCGTCCTCCGCCTCCACCGCGAGCACGCGCTCACCCTTGAGCTGGGACGAGACCGTCGCGGCGATGTCGGCCAGCGCGCGGCCGAGTTCCTCTTCGAGCACGTTGCGGCTGGCGCGGTAGAGCCCGAACCCACCCACCGCCAGCACGAGCAGCGTGGGGAGCAGGAAGGCGAGCAGCAGTCGGCCGCGCAGCCCCATACGTGTCAGTTCTTCGGGCCGCTGCGTTGCGCGCAGATCTCCGCGATGAGGGCCATCGATTCGTCGTCGAAGTTCATGAACTCGATGCCCATGCCGGAAGGGTGCGTGGGGTCGCCGGGCGGGTTGACGCGCACCACCTTGCCCATGCCCTCGATGAGCTTGCTGCCGTCGCGCAGGGTGAACTGGAGGTAGATCATCGCGCCCTCCTCCCGCGGCGCCTCGGTGCGAATGAAGATGCCTCCGGGCGAGACGTTGAGCGAGTACTCCGCGAGGAACTCGTCGAAGGTGTCGAAGCGGAACTGCACGAGGACGTTGAGCGGTGTTCTCGGGTGCCGTCGTTTCTCTGCGCCACCGTCGGACTCACTCATTACTCTCGAGGATAGCTGTGCCGGGCCCTCCGCCCCACAGATTCGTCGGGCTACAGTCGCGACGTGGCTGGCAACGGCGATCTCATCCGGACCCTGCGGTCAGGCGGTGGCGCGGGTCTCGCTGCCGCCCAGGAACTCATGCGCCGGGCCGACGCGGGCGCCGTCAGTCACGCCGAGCTGAAGGAAGTGCAGCAGGTCGTCACCTCGCCCGCGCTGCAGGACGCGTTTCGCGAGGTGGCGAAAGATCTCTCGACGCTGCTCTCAGGCAGCCCGGAGCGGGTGTACCGCGACGTCAGTTCGCTGACGCCCGACACCGGTCGCTTGACCGACGCCCGGTCCCTGCCCGAGCGGTTTCTCTCGGATCTCAAGCTCGTCGAGCAGGAGTTGCTCCAGCACCCGGGCATGACGCGCAACGAGAAGGCGGCCCGGCTGTTCGCGTTCTTTGAGCCGTACGCGGCCCGCTTTCAACAACTCGCCCGGGGCCCCGAGCAGTCGGCCCAGGCGGGGACGGGCGTCGCGGGGCAGCAGGGCGCCTTGCTGCAACTCGCCCCGGCGCTCGACGAGCCCGCGCTCCACAAGGCGCTGGCGCAGTTCGACAAGGCGCTCACCCGGGCCGGGTTTCACGAGCTGATCACCGACGATGGGCGCACGGGTCAGGAGGCCGCGCGGCAGATGCTCGAGGCGAAGACCGCCGAGGCCCAGCGCCAGGCCCGCCCCGCAGGGCTCGACGCGCC
>JBBRUE010000084.1:0-13332 GCA_038248085.1 Myxococcales bacterium
GTGCGCTGGCTCAGGCCGATGAAGGGGAAGAGACCGGCGGCGAAGACACCTCGATGCCCGAGGGGAGCGCCACCATCGCGCCCGAGAAGCCGTCGTCGGCGTCGAAGCCGTCGAGCACGGGCAAGGCCTCGTCGCCGGGCACGCAGCACACCGTCGAGAAGGGCGACACGCTGTGGGATCTCTCGCAGAAGTTCCTCGGCAGCCCCTGGTACTGGCCGAAGGTCTGGTCGTACAACCCCGAGATCGCCAACCCGCACTGGATCTACCCGGGCAACGAAGTGCGCTTCTTCGGTTCTGGCGAGGAGGTCCCGACGCAGGTCGAGGCCGGCCAGCCGGAGACCGAAGTCCAGGAGTCGGAGTTTTACGACGACAAGGTCAGCGTGTTCGGCCAGATCGGCTTCCGCCCGAAGAACTCGCAGTCGGTCGCGGCCCCGGGCTTCATCACCAACCGGGAGATCGAAGACTCGGGGAAGATCGTCGGCTCGTTCGCCGAGTCGGCCCAACTGACCTACGCCGATCGCATCTACGTGCAGTTCACCAAGAAGGCGCCGCGCCTCGGCGAGATCTACCTGGTGTTCCGTAACGGCGGAGAGGTGATCCACCCCATCACCAACGAGTCTGTCGGCTACATGACGGAGATCCTCGCCGAGGTGAAAGTGATCCGCGTCGACAAGGACAACATGGGCACTGTGCAGGTGTGGAAGCAGTACGACGAGGTTCACCGCGGCGACCTCATCGGGCCGCTGAACGAGCCCGTCGTCCGCCAGGTCGCGCCGCGCCCCAATGAGCGCGACGTCAAGGACATCTACGTGGTGGCCGACGTGCGCCGCTACCCGACGATGCTCGCCGAGCACCAGCTGGCGATCATGGACAAGGGCAGCGATGACGGCGTGAAGAACGGCAACGTCTTCACCATCTTCCGCCAGCACGACCCGCTCCCGCAGGAGGCCCTGATGCAGCCGATGACCCTCGACGAGAAGTACCCGCGAGAAGACATCGGGCAGTGCGTGGCGTTCGAGGTCAAGGCGAAGGCGACGCTGTGCCTGATGACCCGCTCGATGCGCGAGATCGTCCGGGGCGATCACGCCGAGATTCGGTCTTCGGCGACGACTGGCAAACGCGCCTCGCGCTGAGCTGCTTGTCGGACCCCGCGTGTAGAACGCGGGGGCATGAACACGGCAGAGCGGCGGGCGACGGCGGCGTTGTGGTCGATTCGGGGCGTGGGGCCGGTGACGCTGCGCGAGGTCGGCGCGCGGCTGGGTCCCGTCGGTGAACTGCTGGATCAGCCCGTCGAGCGCTGGGCCGCCTTCGTTCCCTGGAGGGGCGACGCGCAGGCGCATGTCGCCGGCATCGGCTCGCTGGCTGGACAGGCCGATCGCCTTGAGGCGCATTGCGCGCGCGAGGCCATGCAGATCGTCTTCCCCGGTGATGCCCCGTGGCCGGCCCGTCTCGATTCGGTGCAAGACGCGCCGCCGCTGCTGTTCATGCGCGGGCCCGGTGCGAATGCGCCGTGTCGGCGCCGACTGGCCATCGTGGGCACGCGCACCCCCGACCCCGGCGCGGCCGAGCGACTCGCCAGGATCGCGGCGGAGGCGGCGCGGCACGGCCTGGGCATCGTCTCGGGGGCGGCGGTCGGCATCGACCAGGCCGCGCACCACGGGGCCCTCGAAGCGAAGGGCGAGACGTGGGCGTTCCTCGGGTCGGCGCTCGACGAGATCGACGCGCCCCAACAGCCGATCGTCCTCGCGATGCTCTCGCAGGGCCAGACGATCTTTTCGGAATTCCCTCCGGGGTTCCGCTCCAACCGCAGCAGCTTCAAGCTCCGGAACCGGCTCATCTCGGGCGCCAGCGACGCGGTGCTCGTCTTCAGAGCAGGGAAGGGCTCCGGCGCGCTGTACACCGCGGAGGCGGCTCTTGGGCAGCGACGACCGGTCCTCGCGACGCCCGGTGATCCGTGGAACGCCGCCGCCGAAGGGTCCAACTGGTTGCTCCGCGAGGGGCGCGCGCGTCCCCACCTCGACGTCACCGATCTGCTGTCGGCGGTGGGCCTCGACGGGTCGCTTTCACCACCCGAACCGGTCGCCGTGGTCTTCGAGGAACTCAGCGCGGGGGCGAGAACCGTGCTCGACCTGCTCTCGCGGGGGTCTTGCGATTTCGAGGGAATGCTCCAGTCTCTGCCGGACTTCAGCTCCGGAAAGCTCTCCGCCACCCTCGTCGAGCTCGAGGTCCTGGGCGCGGTAGTGCACAAAGGCGGCCGTCGCTACGAAAAGCGCTGAGGATCTCCGATGTTGACGATGCGGTGCACGCAAACTAGAAACTGCCGCATCTTTCGACGGTTTGGCTGAAAGGAAAGCCGAAAACACATGTCCGCCCAAGTCCTGCTGCAGCACTCTCTCGATGTGGTGCTCGCTGCGGAACCCGCAAAAGAGAGCGTCAAAGATCTCATCGTCGGTTTCTTCCACGACGGCGGCATCTTTCTCTACATCAACATCTTCTGGCTGGCGTCGGCGATGGCGGTCACGGCGGAGCGTATTGTCACGCTCT
This sequence comes from Myxococcales bacterium, assembly GCA_038248085.1. GTDB lineage: Bacteria > Myxococcota > Myxococcia > Myxococcales > Myxococcaceae > Archangium_A. The sequence continues at coordinate 2,545 of JBBRUE010000084.1, forward strand.
TCTTCCGCTACAACCTCAACGCCGGCCCCTTCATGGAGCAGATCACCAAGTTGGTGATGGCGGGGAACCCCGACCGTGCCGTGAAGCTCTGCGGAGCGGCTCCGAATTCGCCGCTGGCCAAGGTCGTGCGCGCCGGTCTGACGCGCGCGAACCGGGGCGAGATCGAAGTGGCCAAGGCCCTCGAGGAGTCGATCCTCGAGAACGTGCCGCACATCGGCGCTCGCATCCCCTGGCTCTGGTCGCTGGCCAACATCGCGACGCTCGTCGGTCTGATCGGCACGGTGTTCGGTCTGATCGGTACCTTCAAGTCACTCGGCAACGTGCCTGCCGATCAGAAGCAGGCGCTGCTCTCGAAGGGCATCTCCGAAGCCATGTACAACACGTTCTTCGGTCTCGCGATCGCCGTGACGTGCATCATCGCCCACCTCTTTCTGACCGCCTACGCGAAGACGATGATCGAGACGATCGAGCTCCAGGCGATGAAGCTCGAGAACCTCCTGGGTCGCCGCGCCGCCGGTGAAACCAGCGCCATGGACTTCGAGAAGGCCTCCTGAACCGGGAACCTCATGCTTCCACCCGATGTCGGGTGAGCTGAAGAAACGCTCATGGCCTTCTACTTCTCAAGACGGAAGATCAAGCCCAAGGCTGAAGAGGAGGGCGGCGAGCTCAACATCGTCCCCTACCTCGACATCCTCATGAACTTGATCATCTTCATGCTGCTCTCGATGGCGGGCCTCGCCACGTTCGGCATGTTGAACGTCAACGCGCCGACCTACGGCGGCGGCGGTGGTGGCAACACCGACGAAAAGCCGCCCCTCACGCTCACCGTGGCCATCGCCAAGACTGGCTTCTTCATCGCCGCGACCGGCGGCGTGCTGCCCGGGCAGGTCGAGGGCGCCGCGGCGGGAGCGCCGGGCGAGGGCGCGCCGACGATCGCCCGTGCCGCGGACGGCACGTACAACTACGACGCGCTCACCGCCAAGATGATGGAAATCAAGGCGAACTTCCCGGGCGAAAGCAAAGTCATCATCGCCGCGGAAGCCGACACCGAATACGACGCGCTGGTCTCGACGATGGACGCGACCCGCGAGACGAAAGACCGCAAGCTGCTCTTCCCCGACGTCACCCTGGCGAGCTTCTGACCATGGCGCCCTCCGCACAGCCAGCCACCGGGCCGCACGAGATCACCGACGACGATCGGCAGCGGATGCGTTTCCGCAAGGCGCTGGCGCGTAAGAAGCGCCGCGATCGCGAGGCGGAAGGCGAGATCAAGGAACTCAACATCACCGCGATGATGGACTTGATGACCATCATCCTGGTGTTCCTCATCAAGTCGTTCAGCGCCTCGTCGATCACCGTCACCGCGTCCGAAGACGTGCGCCCGCCGATGTCGACCGCCCGTGCCACGCCGAAGGACACCATCGCCATCACGGTGACCGCCAAGTCGATCATGGTCGGGGACAAGCGCAAGGTCGAGTTGGCCAACGCCGTCGCCAAGCCGGGCGACATGCAGGGGAAGTTGATCCTCCCGCTCGACGCGGCGCTGAAGAAGGAAGTCGAGAAGCTCAAGAAGATCGCCGAACGAAACCCCAACGCGCCCTTCAACCGCGAGGTCTCGATCATCGGCGACAAGCGGGTGCCGTACGACTTGCTCTCGTCGGTGCTGTATACGGCCGGTCAAAACGAGCTCGAGAACTTCCGCTTCATCATTCTTCAGAAGGACCCGGACTGACCGCCGCGCGTGGGTGACCCTCGCGTGCGCGAAAGTGCGGCGAGGACGGCACCCATGTCGCAGCAGACTGAACCCATCACCGTCATCGGCGCCGGCCTCGCCGGATCCGAGTGTGCCTGGCAGTTGGCGCGTCTCGGGCACCGCGTCGTGCTGCGCGAGCAGAAACCCGAAAAGCGCTCGCCGGCACACCAGAGCCCGGGCTTTGCCGAGCTGGTGTGCAGCAACTCGATGCGCTCTGACAACCCGGAGAGCGCCATCGGCCTGCTCCACGCCGAGCTCAGACGGGTGGGCTCGGTGATCCTCTCGGCCGCCGACCAGCACCGCGTGCCGGCCGGTGACGCGTTGGCCGTCGATCGCGAGCACTTCTCGGCCGAGGTCGAGCAGCGGCTCGCCGCGCACCCCAACGTCACCATCGTGCCCGGCGAAGTGACCGAGGTCCCCGAGGGCCTGGTGGTGTTCGCCACCGGCCCGCTCACCTCGCAGGCGCTCACCGACGCGCTCGCCCCCCACGTCGGCGAGAAGCTCTATTTCTACGATGCGATCGCGCCGATCGTGAGCGACGAGTCGGTCGATCACACCATCGCCTTCCGTCAATCGCGCTACGGCAAGGGTGGCGGCGACGACTACCTGAACCTCCCGATGAACCGCGAGGAGTACACCCGCTTCGTCGCCGAGCTGCGCGCGGGCGCAAAGGTGATCCCGCATGCCTTCGAAGAACCGAAGTACTTCGAGGGGTGTCTGCCCATCGAGGTGATGGCCGAGCGCGGTGAAGAGACCCTGGCGTTCGGACCGATGAAGCCCGTCGGGCTGATGGACCCGCGCACCCGGCAGCAGCCGCACGCGGTGGTGCAGCTGCGCATGGAAGATCGCGCGGGCACGGCGTGGAACCTCGTCGGCTTCCAGACGCGGCTGACGTGGCCAGAACAGAAGCGCATCTTCGCGCTCATTCCAGGGCTGCAGCACGCCGAGTGGGTGCGCATGGGGCAGATCCACCGCAACACCTTCCTCGACAGCCCGCGGCTGCTGTCGCCCGACCTGTCGCTCAAGAACGCGCCGCGGATCTTCTTCGCCGGGCAGATCACCGGGGTCGAGGGCTACGTCGAGTCGACGGCCTGCGGCTACCTCACGGCGCTCGCGGTGCACGGGCGGGTGACCGGCGCTCCGCTCGTCCCGCCTCCCGCGGCGACGGCCCTGGGGGCGATCTACCGGCACGTCACGGGTGAGGCCCACCCCGAGGGTTACCGCTACCAGCCGACCAACGTGGTGTTCGCGCTCTTTCCCCCGATCGAAGGGCGCTTCAAGAAGGCCGAGAAGCGGGTGCAGTACGCCCGTCGGGCGGTCTCCGAATTCGATGTCTGGGCGCCGACGGCGCCTCACCCGGTTTCCCCGATGCCCACCCCGAGCCCCGCCCCCGCGCGGGTCGTCGCCTGACGTCCTTCCTGGAGAGTCGAAACGTGCGCGCGTTCTTCCTGTCGCTGGTGGTGCTGGGCCTTTGGGGCTGCAAAGAGCAGAAGACCTCGAACGGCGATCCGAAGAGCGTGATCGCCCGGGTCAACAAGGAGAAGACCGCGGCGCGGGTGCCGGTGCTGGGCGTGCGACGGCTCGAGGGCGAAGCCCAGGAACTGCGCGCGTCGCCCGACGGCGAGGTGCTGACGGTGTTGCTCGACGCGGTGAAGCCGCCGATCCAGGGCGTGCCTCCGCCGATGCGGCTGGGCGCGCTGTGGGCGGTGCCCGCGAAGGGCGGGGCGCCACAGAAGCTGGGCAACGGGGTGACGAACATGCCCGGCGGCTGGCTCCACACCGCCGATTCGAAGTGGATCCTCTACACGGCGGCGTGGGACCCCACGCAGCAGGTCGGCGAGCTCTACGTGCAGGACGCGAAGAAGCTCGACGCCGAGCGCCAGCGCCTCTCGCCGCGGGTGAACTACTTCGTCCCCAGCGATGACGGCCTCCAGCTCGCGTACATCGAGGGCGGCGTGCTGCACGCGGGCAAGCTCCCCAACGGGCCGTTCCCCCAGCTCGCGGGCGAGGTCTCGACCGCCGAGTTCTCGGCCGACGGCCGCTACCTGTACTTCAAGCGCAAGTACTCATCGGCCGGCGGGCTGTACCAGGTCGACCTGCGCGACGAGCGGCCGCAGCCCAGGCGGCTCATCGACCAGGTCACCGAGTACACCGTGCTGCGCAGCGGCAAGTACGTGGTGGTCAGCGCGCGCGCGACTCCCGCCGATCGCACCTTCCAGCTCCACCTCTTCGAGGTCGGCTCGCTCAAGGGGCGCAAGGTCAGCGATGACGCGCACCGGTACCGGGTGAGCCACGACGGCCGCTCCCTCGCCTGGCGCGACGCCTCGGCAGGGCCGGACAAGGGCGCGCTGTCGATGATGACCATCCCCGACGGGAAGCCCCGGGAGCTCGGCGCCAACGTGAACGACTTCGACTTTTCGCCCGATGGCACGCGCTTCGTGTACCGCGACAACTACGTGGAGCTGGCCCTCGGAGGCCGCGACGCGATGAAGGAAGGCGTCAAGCTGGTGGAGCGGGTGGGCGATCTGAACCTGATCGAGTTGCCCGACGGGAAGCCGAAGCTGCTCGCCCGCCAGTGTCCCAACTTCCTCTTCGCGCCCGGCGGGGCGGCCCTGGCCTTCACCTCGCGCATCGACCGGCCCGAGGTGACCCGGCGGCTCTCGATCTACCCGGTGGGCGCCAGCGAACCCATCGCGCTCAAGGACTGGCTCTACGAATACCAGTTCCCCGGCCAGGGCGAGCGCCTCTACTTCCGCTCGGACTGCCTGCGCGAGGGCCGCGCGTGCGATCTCAACTCGGTCAGCGCCAGCCCCGAGAAGGGCGTGACGCCGAAGAAGGAGACCGAGAGTGTCTTCGGGTTCCGCTTCAGCGCCGACGGCAAGCGCGCGGCGCTCGCCTTCGCCCACCTGACCGATCAGACCTTCGACCTCGGCTACCGCAACTTCGAGACCGGGGCCCAGACGATCATCGATCAGTACGTCGAGTGGCCCGCCCTGATGCTGGCCGACGACTCGGTGGCGTACCTGGTCAACGAGAAGCACCGGGCCGGAGTCTACGTCGCGAAGTCGCCCTGAGATCGGGAGCGGGTAGAGTGCAGGGGGTGGCGTCCCACGTCGACGAGTTCCTGCGGCACCTCGAGATCTCCCGGGTGGTCTCGCCGCACACGCTGCGCGCCTACGCGCAGGACCTGAAGGCCTTCTCGGCGTACCTCGAGCCCCAGGGCGTGGCGCTCGAGAAGGTGAACCACCTCCACATTCGCGGCTTCCTCGGGGTGCAGTCGGTCACCCTCGCCGCGAGTTCGCGCGCCCGCCGGCTGGCGGGGCTCAAGTCGTTCTACAAGTTCCTCACCCGCCGCAAGGTGATCGAGGTGAGCCCGGCGCGGCGGGTGAAGACGCCCAAGCTGCCACAGCGGCTCCCGCGCGCGGTCCCGGTCGACGAGGCCTTCGCGCTGATGGAGGCCCCCGACGCACAGAAGGTGCTCGGGCTGCGCGACATGGCGATGCTCGAGGTCCTCTACGGGGGCGGGCTGCGCGTGAGCGAGCTGTGCGGCCTCGACCTCGACTCGGTCGACACGCGCGCCCGCACGGTGCGGGTGCTCGGCAAGGGCAACAAGGAGCGCATCTGCCCGCTGCACGAGGGCGCGATGCAGTCGCTCGCCACGTGGCTGGAGCGGCGGGGGGAGCTCCTCGCGAAACCGCTCAAGAAGCAGGACCCGCGCGCGCTGTTCCTCAACTTTCGCGGAGGGCGGCTGACGGCCCGGTCGGTCGAGCGGCACCTCGATCGGTACGTCACGCAGCTGGGCCTGCAGCGGAAGATGTCGCCGCATGCCCTGCGCCACTCCTTCGCCACCCACCTGCTGGCGGGGGGCGCCGACATTCGCAGCATCCAGGAGCTGCTGGGGCACGCCAGCCTGAGCACCACGCAGCGGTACACCGCGGTGTCCTTCGAGCAGCTGCAGTCGGTCTACGACAAGTCCCACCCCCGCGCGTGAGGCGCCCGCTCGCCCTCGCGTCGCTGGTGTTGCTCGCGTGTGGCCCGTCGCCGCGCGTGTGGGAACTCCGCGAGCTCGACGGCCAGGTCACCCGGGTGAAGGCGAGCGCCCCCCGGGGCTGGACGGAGCACCGCAACAAGACCGGCGAGCCCACCCTCGCGCTCACCGACCAGCCGACGCCCTGGGTGTCGGTGCACGTCAGCTTCGATCGGGGGGCCGACGCGAAGACCCGGCTGGCGAACGTGGCGCGCGATCAGCTCTCGGGGGTGGACCCGGTCGAGCGGGCCGACGGCAAGCTCTTCACGCTCGAAGCGGACCCCGATGGGAAGCGCACCGGCCGGCTGCTGATGGCAGGTCCCGGCGAGCGGGTGATCGGCTGCACGTGGGCTTTCGTCGCCGATCCCTCCCAGGAAGCGCAGGTCCGCAGCTTCTGCGACTCGGTCGAGGTAGTGAGCACTCCGTGACGAAGAAGAAAGAGCCGCCCCCGTTCAACAACCCGTTCTCCGACCTCAAGATCAAGCAGTCGGAGTCGAAGAAGGCCGCCCCGCCACCACCGCCGAGGGCCGCGCCGAAGAAGGCCTTGCCGCTCGACGAAGAGTCGGCCTTGTTCCTCGAGGCAGTCGGCGAGGTCGCGCAGGTGCGCAGCGTGAAGCAGCGCGTCGGTCCGCCCGAGCCCCCGACCGCGGCGCAGCTCAAGATCCCCAACGAGGAAGCCGAGAGCCTGGCCCGCCTCGCCGAGTTGGTGTCGGGGCAGGGCGACTTCGACATCGCCGACTCCGAGGCGTTCATCGAGGGCCAGGTGCATGGCTTCGACGCGAACGTGATGCGCAAGCTGCGCGCGGGCGACTTCTCGGTGCAGGCGAGTCTCGATCTCCACGGCCTGACCCGCGACCCGGCGAAGCTGGCCTTCGAGGCGTTCATCCAGAAGGCGCGCATCGCCGGCCACCGGTGCGTGCTCGTGGTCACCGGTCGCGGGCTGCACTCGCAGGATCAGTTGCCGGTGCTCAAGGAGGGCGTGCAGCAGTGGCTGACGCGCGGCCGCGCCGCGAAGCAGGTGCTGGGTTTCTGCACCGCGCGCCCGAAGGACGGCGGGGCGGGGGCGATCTACGTGCTGCTTCGCCGATGACCTTTCGCCGAGCGGTGGAGCGCCACATCGAACGCGTGCCCTGCTCAAGTCGGAGTTCGCCGCCGGGGGGATCGGTCGGGAGGGGAAGCCACCGCCTTCGGCCGCTGTTACAACCACCGCGATGACGACGATTCTCTGTGTGCGCCGGGACGGCAAGGTCGTGCTCGGCGGCGACGGCCAGGTGACGCTCGACAAGGTGGTCATGAAGGGCAACGCGCGCAAGGTGCGCCGGCTCGCCGACGGCTCGGTGATCGCCGGGTTCGCGGGCGGCACGGCCGACGCCTTCACGCTCTTCGAGCGGTTCGAGGCGAAGCTCAAGGAGCACCAGAAGAACCTCGCGCGCGCAGCCGTCGAGCTGGGCAAGGACTGGCGCACCGATCGGTTCCTCCGCCGCCTCGAGGCGTTGCTGGTGGTGGCCGACACCGAGAAGACCTTCATCCTCTCGGGCGCCGGTGACGTCATCGAGCCGGACTACGGCATCGCCGCGGTAGGGAGCGGAGGCCCGTACGCCCTGGCGTCAGCGCGCGCGCTGCTGCTCCACTCGGCCCTCGACGCGAAGCAGATCGTCGAGCAGTCGCTGAAGATCGCGGCCGACATCTGCATCTACACCAACCAGAACCTCGCCTTCGAGGAGCTCTGATGCGCGCCTCGCTCACCCCGCGGGAGATCGTCACCGAGCTCGATCGCTACATCATCGGCCAGACCGCGGCGAAGCGCGCAGTAGCGATCGCCCTGCGCAACCGCTGGCGCCGCCAGCACGCGGCCCCCGAGCTGCGCGACGACATCACGCCGAAGAACATCATCCTCATCGGGCCCACCGGGGTGGGGAAGACCGAGATCGCGCGGCGGCTGGCGAAGCTGGCGCAGGCACCCTTCATCAAGGTCGAGGCCTCGAAGTTCACCGAGGTCGGCTACGTCGGCCGTGACGTCGACTCGATGGTGCGCGATCTCGTGGAGGCGGCGATCGCCCTCGTGCGTGACGAGGAGTTGGTGCGAGTGAAGGACCTCGCGCTCGAGCACGCCGAGGACCGCCTGCAGGAGCTGCTGCGCGGAGGACTGGGTCGCAACAGCGCGCGGCTCACCGAGGTCGAGCGGGAGAAGCTGCGCGCCCAGTTTCGCGCCGGCACCCTCGACGACACCCAGGTCGAGATCGAGGTGCAGGACAGCAACCTGATGTTCATGAAGAACTTCTCGGGTCAGGGCATGGAAGAGGTGGGGGTCAACCTGCAGGACCTCTTCAAGAACATGCCCGGCTTCGGCAACCGCACCCGCAAGCACCGGGTCAGCGCGCCCGACGCGCTCAAGGTGCTCGAGCAGGAAGAGGCCGGCAAGCTCATCGACCAGGACCGCGTCAACCGCGAGGCCGTCAAGCGGGCGGAAAACGACGGCATCATCTTCCTCGACGAGATCGACAAGATCGCCAGCCGCGAGAGCAAGGGCGGCGGTGGTCCCGATGTGTCGCGCGAAGGCGTGCAGCGCGACCTGCTGCCCATCGTCGAGGGGAGCGCGGTCAACACCAAGTACGGCCAGGTGAAGACCGACCACGTGCTGTTCATCGCCGCGGGCGCCTTCCACGTCAGCAAGCCCTCCGACCTGATCCCCGAGTTGCAGGGCCGCTTCCCGATCCGCGTGGAACTCGAGGCCCTCAAGAGCGAAGACCTGGTGCGCATTCTGCGCGAGCCGAAGAACTCGCTCATCAAGCAGTACCAGGCGCTGCTCGCGACCGAAGGGGTCACCTTGACCTTCACCGACGACGCGCTCGAGGAGATCGCCCGGCTCGCGCAGCAGGTGAACGACCGCTCGCAGAACATCGGCGCCCGCCGGCTGCACACCCTGCTCGAGCGGTTGCTCGACGAGGTGGCCTTCGCCGCCAACGAGCTGACCGACAAGACCTACCGGGTCGACGCCGCGGTGGTTCAGGCGAAGCTCGCAGATCTCGTCAAAGACGAAGACCTCTCGCGCTACATTCTGTGACGCCATGACCGAAGGCCTCTCGATGAAAGCCGCCGACGCCGCAACGAACTCGCCCCCCCCGACGCACACCGACGAGGTGATCGCCCAGGCCAAGCAGGTGCTCCTGCAGAACTACAAGCAGCAGCCGATCGTGCTCGCGCGCGGCGAAGGCAGCTACGTGTGGGACGCCGAGGGCCGCCGCTACCTCGATCTGATCGCCGGCATCGCGACCTGCGCGCTCGGCCACTGCCACCCGGGCGTGGTAGCCGCAGTGAAGAAGCAACTCGACACCCTGTGGCACGTGTCCAACGTCTTCTACTCAGAGCCCCAGATCCAGCTCGCGGCGCGGCTGACCACGGCCTCGGGGTTGCCGGGCGCCCGCGCGTTCTTCTGCAACTCCGGCGCGGAGGCGAACGAGGCGTTGATCAAGCTCGCCCGGCGCTACCAGCACGAGGTGAAGGGCAACAAAGAACGCTCGGACATCATCACCTTCGAGGGCGGGTTCCACGGCCGCACGCTGGCCACCGTCACCGCGACGGCGCAGCCGAAGTACCAGGCCGGCTTCGAGCCGCTCCCTGGCGGTTTTTCCTACGCGCCGATGGGCGACCTCGAGGCGGTCAAGAGGCTGGTTGGCCCGACGACGGCGGCGATCCTCGTCGAGCCGATCCAGGGGGAGGGCGGGGTGCGCCAGGCGCCTCCCGGCTTTCTCCAGGCGCTGCGCGCGCTGTGCGATGCCCACGGCCTGCTGCTGCTCATCGACGAGGTCCAGACGGGCATCGGCCGCACCGGCAAGCCCTTCGCCTTCCAGCACGACGGGCTGCTCCCCGACGCGTTCTCGCTGGCGAAGTCGCTGGGCAACGGGCTCCCGATCGGCGCGATGGTGTGCAGTGACGCGGTGAGCAAGGCCCTGCCGAGCGCGACCCATGGCTCGACGTTCGGCGGCAACCTGGTCGCCTGCGCCGCGGCGATCGCCACCTGGGACATCGCCACCGACCCCGCGACGATGCGGGAGACCGAGGCCAAGGGTGAGTACCTGCGCGGCCTCGCGCTCGAGCTCCAGCGCAAGCACCCCACGCGCGTCAAGGACGTCCGTGGGCGGGGCCTGCTCTTCGGCATCGAGCTCGACCAGGGGGCGGCCGAGGTGCTGGCTCGCTGCCGTGCCAACGGGCTGCTCGCCAACCTCGCGGGCGAGAAGACGATTCGTTTCGCGCCGTCGTACCTCGTCAGCCGGGATCAACTGGCCGAGGGGCTTGCCATCGTCGAGCGTTCGCTGTGACATCAGGGGTGCGCTGCGAGTGCGGCGCTCGGGGGAGTTCGCGTGGCAGAAGATAAGGTCGAACTGGAAGACGGGCGTCGACAGGAGATCCTCGCGCTCGATGCGAAGGTCGACTCGTCGAATCACTTCGAATTCCTCGGACTCCCAGCTGGGTCGACGGCAGAAGAGGTCCGCGCGGCGTTTCGCGAAGCCTCCCGGAAATTCCACCCCGACCGTTTCTTCGGGAAGAACCTGGGCCCGTTTCGGCAGAAGCTGGACCGGATCTTCAAGCGATTGGTGGACGCCAACCAGACGCTGACCGACCCCGAGAAGCGCGAGGCGTACCTCGCGGCAAACCCGTTCGTTCGAGCCGCCGCCCGTGCCGCGACCGGTGCCACCCCGGCCTTCAAACCCGAACCGAAGACCGAGGTCGAAGAGTCGCGAGATTCCGAGCGGCGCGACCGGCTCGCCAAGCACCCCTACTTGGCGCGGGCGACCAAGCTGCACGAGTTCATCGCCAAGGCGAAGGAGCAGATCGAGCGCAAGGAGTACAGCCAGGCCTTCACCTACCTCAACAACGCCGCGCAGGTGGACCCGAACAACCCCGAGGTCAAGGCGATGCTGGTCGACGTGCGCAAGCGCGCCGATCTCACCCGGTCCGAGTCGAGCTACACCCACGCGATGGAGGCGCTCACCCGGGGCGACACCGA